>JAEZDX010000378.1 GCA_023417975.1 Bacillota bacterium | reverse complement strand
TATATATGGCATGTGAAAAAAGCCTCACGGTTCAGCATTGAAAGTAGGAATTCAACATCCGACAAAGACACGTAATGAAGGAAATCTTGGAATTGTAAAAATAGCAGAACAGGCAGTATCAACCTCTGGAGACTATGAAAGGTATTTTGAAAAGGACAATAAGAGATATCATCATATATTGGATCCGCATACAGGATACCCGGCAGATACCGGAGTAATGAGTGATACAATTATTGTTGAAGGTAATGAACCCGATGCATCCATGAAGGCTGACCTGCTGACCACCGCAGTGTTTGTATTGGGTCCGGAAAATGGACTGAAGTTTGTGGATAAAATCAGTAATATAGAGTGTTTTATAACTACAAAGGATTATAAGTTATATACTTCAGCAGGCTATAAGAATGATATAGCTAATCTTGATACGGATTTTACCTTGATTAAGGAATAATATAGCACAAAAATAAAATGCCTCCGGAATTTAAAAACGAGGCATTTTATTTTTTTACTCTAAATGCTCTAAGTCAGTGTAGTATGTATCTTTTGGTATTTCCGTTTCCGAAAGACCGGCGGGAAAGCCAACTACATAATGCAGAGTGTTCATACCCGGATAAGCACTTGGATCGTAGCTGTTTGTATAAGTTTCAATAAGTACCCAGCCTTGCTCAAGTCGTCTGTTGACATCGCTCATTATAGTTAAATCTTCAACCTTTTTAATGCTTGTTAAATCCAAAATAGCACCTCCAATAGGACTATACACTTCTATTTACTTGTATTTAGTTTACCAAGATATATGTATAAATTATTCAATGAAGTTGAAATGAAAGTGTTTATAAACAAGAAACTAAGAAGCTAACTACCATATATTACATATTTGAGAAGTAATTACTTATATTGTATAATACAAGTAAGATAGTGTGATTAATTATTAAGGTGCGTAAGTGTGTCAAAAGAAATAAAAAAACTTATAAAGGAGGGGAATAGATGGATATTGATGATAAAAACAATCCTTTTGAAAGCCAGATTAAGGAGATAGAAGAGTGGCAGAAAAATGCTAACAATCCACGGTACTACACAGGTACGGGGAAAATACCTATCCCGCTTAAAAATATGTTTAAGGCTCCTTTGACTATTTTAATTGTAGGCTTGATAATACTGCTGTTTTCTGTTTTAAATGTGATAGCTAACTTTAGTGTAGATAATGTTGTCGGTCAAAGTGTACCCATAATAATAGGAATTGGAATGACTTCAGGCGGAATAATAAGATTAATACGGAGATATTGACATAAAATATTTAATAATAAAATAAAAATGAAAGGGCTGAAGACCCTTTCATTTTTATTCATTAATGAGACTGCTAAGCTTGATTTGTACAACTTTTGAAGAAGCTACCCACACACTGAAGGAAACTATCATAGCACTCAGCGTTAAAATAGCTAGCGTGCCTGGGATGCTTATGACATATGGGAGACTAAGTAATCCTATGCTTGAAACAACCATATTCAAGAGCTTCGGTATGAATAGTATGCCGCAAGGTACACCCAAGAGTATGCCTATGATTGCCGCAAGCAAAGTCTTATAGGCAATTGCAGCTCTTATTTGGGTGTTTGTCATGCCTAAGGCTTTAAATATTCCTAACTCTTTCTTTTGCTGATATATAGTAATAAGGGTAATATTGAATACAACTATAAAGGTTACAGCTGTGAATACAATAAATAAAAATAAAAGTGCATAGGATAAATTATCCGTAGTGGATGCAATAAAGCTTTTATATACATCAAAAGTGCGCTTTACATTAATACCGTTTGAATAAGATGACTGCAATTCTTTAAGAAAAGTTGGAGAATCGGTTGAATTCTTAAGTTTTATGGCATATAGGATACTATCATAGTCAGCAAGCTGATTTGCTATAGCTTTCATTTGCAGCCTCAAACCTGTTCCGCCATCCAAAGTACTTTGATATACTCCTGTTATAATAAAGGACTTTTTTATACCTTGGATATATATATCAACGGAATCACCGATATCCTTCTTCATATCCTTACTTGTATTTATTGCAAGTGAAACCTCATCCTCCGTAATAGGGCTTCGTCCCTTAATATTAGTAATTCCAACGGAATTTAAATCGCCATCATAAGCCATTATTTCAAGTGTTTTTGAATTACTGTCTTCTGTCTTGTACGAGACTCGTGACCAGCACCAGGGCAAAACTCCTTCTACTCGCCTGTCTTTCTTCATAGCAGCAACGAAATTTGATGTGTATTCACTGCTTGTTTCAGAAGGAAATTCAACGGTAAGATCAGAGTTGTCCAGTCCCCAGTAAGGCAAATTATCCCCCAGGTTAAGCAGGGTATTATAGGAATTTATAGTACCTGTAAATACAAAAGAAGTGAGCAGCATGGTAATGATTATGAATAAAGATTGCCTCTTGTAGGTTATTGCCTGTTTTACTCCTATGCTTAAGGAGAGAGGGAATTTCTTTAATTTTAATATATTTGCATGGGTACCCGTTTTTATATTATTATCCGGAGCCCCGGCTTTAATAGCATCCGAGGGTTTAATGCTGCAGGTTTTCTTGGAGCTGGCATATGTTACAAGTACAGCAACTGCAAGAATTACCGATAAAGTAATGCAAAGAGGTAAAAACATTGAGGAGGCTATTCTGTTGATGCCCACGGCTTTTAATAGGCTTATCATTATAGCATTTATACAGAAGTAACCTCCCAATACACCCAAAGGTACGGATATCAGAGTTATTAATATAAATTGAATTTGATAGCTGGCTTGTATTTGCCTGGAGGTAAAACCTTGAGCTTTCAAAATTCCTATAATTTTATAGTCTGCCAATATAGAATTAGATATGGTGAAGGCTATGACGAATACAGCGCAGATTATGACTATAACTGAGAACAATATTAGTACTGATGCTGCTATTTTATATAAATCGGTATATAGAGAGATAAATTCATCATATCCCATCATATATCCTCCAAAAGGGGCCTTTAAATAGCTTTCAAAGCTTTTCCATAGAGACTTCCACGTGCTGTAATCCTTATAGCTTAGACCGATTACCACATTATTGCTTTTGCTGTCAAATATTTGCTTTATATCTCCGGAAGCTATCCACATTCTTATTGTTCCCTGAAGCGAGCTGCTGCTGTGAGGATCTACAACTATTGCCGATACTTTAACGGGCTTGCTGCCATTGGCAGTAGGTATATCAAGAGTATCTCCCACTTTTAAGTTATAAGCATATGCAAAGCCTGTAGGAACCCATACCTCACCGGAGGAAGGACTGTTTTTCTTTTCTCCGCTAATTATGTAGAGCTTATCTTGTACAGCTTCAATATTTTCTCTTTCAGAAAATCTTATGCATTTATCTATCCTTGCACCTTTTATTGTAAGCTTAGTATTAATGATATAGGATGGATATACTGTAACACCTGAAATTTGAGGCTGCTTCAGCCACCAGTTTTTCATATCCTGGATATTGTACAGGCCATCCGGCATATATAGCAGTGTTTGAGAGGAATTAAGCTCTTTAAAGACCTTCTCAATAGGTGAATTAAAGCTTTGCAGCATACCTACGCCTGTGGACAATATCAATGCGGAAGCCCCTATGATTAATGCAATAAGAGAATTTTGTAATTTTCTTTTACTTATATTTTTAAATGCAACCAATAATACACTTCGCATGATTACCACCCTTTCTGCGTAAGATAATCAAACATGTTCTTTTCTCGGGTTGGTAAATCGCAGCTATTATACTTTTCAAGACGAATGTCACCATCTATTCTTCCGTCCTTTATAAAAAGTAATCTATCTGCTCGGCAGGCTGCTTTCATATCATGAGTTACCATAACAATAGTTTGACCGTTATTATTTATTTCCGTAAAAATATCTAGAATATTTTGCCCCTGAGTGGAATTTAGAGCACCTGTAGGCTCATCTGCAAACAAAACCTTTGGCGAATTGATCAAGGCTCTTGCTACAGCTGCTCTTTGCTGCTGACCTCCGGATATTTGAGAAGGAAGTCTGGACATTTGTTCCTCCAATCCTACTGTTTTAAGAAGTTTCGAAGCCTTAATATCTACCTTGGCTTTGTCCTTTTCTACCAAGTAACCAGGTAACACTACATTTTCCAATAATGAAAGGTTTGGAACTAAGTTAATGGATTGAAAAACGAAGCCTATTTTATCTCTTCGAAATATAGCTAATTTATCTTCCTTCAAATTATTTAATTCCATACTTTCAAAACAGACTCTGCCTCCGGTGACATCTTCCATACCGCTTAATAAATATAGAAGAGTAGACTTTCCAGATCCGGAGCTTCCCATAATAACTGTAAAATCACCTTCGAAAATATCCAGATTTACGTTTTTAATTGCATGTACAGCTTCACCATCTGACAAATATGTCTTGCATAGATCCACTGTAGTTAAAATTGCTTTTGACATAGCTACAACTCCTCATTCATTAACAATAGGCAGCATTAGTGATGCACTACCGTTATATTTATATCATTAATAATAAAGCAATTATATTAGGATACTCTTTTTAAATCCTTAAGGATTTATTAATTGTTCTAGGCTTTCGGAATAGTAAAATAAAATACACTGCCATTGTTAACTTTGCTTTCAGCAAAGATTTCACCGCCATGGCTTTCAACTATATGCTTACATATAGCCAAGCCTAGGCCTGTACCTTCAGTGGAACCATTTATATGCTGTGTATTTCCTCTGAAAAATTTTTCAAATATATTGGGAAGATCAAAGTCAGAAATACCTATACCTGAATCTTTAACATAAAATTTAATAAATGCGTTTTCAACATATGCGCCAAACTTTATTGTGCCGCCGGCAGGGGTATACTTTCGTGCATTTTCAAAAAGATTGAACAGAACCTGTTCTAATCTTAACGGATCTGCGTTAAGTAGGACATCAGGTATATTCTCATCCAGAATAAATGAGAGCCCGTGCTTTTTAAATTCAAAGCTATGTGATTCATAAATACTTTGAATTATTTCTTTGCTATATAGAACATGTTTATTGATAACTAGTCTTCCGAGCTCTGCCTTACTATGTTCAAAGAAGTCATCAATTAATTTGGACATTGAGTCGGCTTTGTTTTCGATTATGTTGGAAAAATCAATTAAGTCCGATTTGTTTTGTGCAAAACCATCCTTAATGGCACCTGCGTATGCTTTTATTGAAGACAACGGCGTTCTT
>JAEZDX010000382.1 GCA_023417975.1 Bacillota bacterium | reverse complement strand
TACTTCCGCTTGCACTTGGCAAGAGGGCTACCTGCCACTACTTATGTCCAATGTCTATATTAAATATGATTGGAACTAAAGTAAAAAATATTCTCAACCTTCCATCCTTAAGGCTGGTAGCTATAAGAAAAAACTGTACAGGCTGCAAGCAGTGTAATAAAGTATGTCCAATGAGTTTGAACGTAAGTGCAATGGTTAAAATAGATGATATGAATAACGGCGAGTGCATATTGTGCGGTGAATGCAGCAACGCATGCAAATTTAAGGCTGTACAAAGAACTTTTGGACGTGATCCCAAGTAAATAAATATAATAGGAAGTGCCGCAAATGAGCAGAATTGTAAAAAAACCTGAGGATAGAAAATCCGAAATTATGGAGGTTGCCTGGGAGCTATTTTCCGCCTATGGTTATGAGCAGGCATCAGTAAATTTAATAGTGGAACGAGCTGGTGTAGCTAAAGGCACCTTTTATCACTACTTTCAGTCTAAGGAGGATATTCTAGCAGCAATACTTGAAAACTATATGGAGCAATTTGCTTCCCAAGTTAAAACCATTTTGAACGATAAAGGTCTTACTGCCTTCCATAAACTTCAATTTATCATGAATGGCTTATTATCAGGCGGTCAATTGCCTGACAGTATTGGATCGGGTATTGAAGATAAAAAAGATGCAAAACTACACTCTATGCTTGAAGAAAAATTTATTGAAAAATTCCATCCCATATTACTTGATGTATTACAGCAAGGTAATTCGGAGGGTATATTTACAATAGCATATCCTTCTGAATTAACCGAAATATTACTCATTGGCATAAGAGGTTATATGCATATTCATTTACCTAAATTTCAAGATGATAAATACAAACTTGAAAAATTGGCAGCTCTTGAAGAGTTATTTAATAAACTCTTAGGCAGTGAGCATTTTAAATTTAAATTCAGCGAGTAGAAATTACCTTATGCTCGTTATAATTTCGCTTGGCTTCCAAGTTTCTTATATAAAAAGACGGGTTCAACTTAGCATACAGCTAACTGAACCCGCCTTTTTATATTATTCTTCATGCAAATGATATGGGTATGTAGATACTACTACATTTTCATTTCTAAGCATATTCTCTCTAATAAAGAAGCTAGTATGATTGTGTAAAACCTGCCCCCACCATTTATGTGTTACAAATTGAGGTATGAGCACAGTAATCTTCTCTTTTGGACCTGCTGCATTTGCTATAGCCTCTATATAACCTATTAAAGGAGTAATTACAGCTCTATAAGGTGAATACTTTGAAACAAGCAGAATATCCGTATCTAGCAGCTGCCATCTGACTTTTAGCTTTTCCATAGCTTCCTTATCTGTAGAAACATTTATAGCTATTACATCGGAAGATAAACTTCTCGCATATTCAAGTGCACCAAGTGTAGCCTTTGTTAAGCTGGCAATGGGCACAACTATGAGATGATTATATTTCTCATCAAGTTTTATTCTCTTAATATCTTCATCGCTGGCTCTAAGGTCTGCAGCCACTCTATCATAATGCCTTTTTACATAGATCATCGCAAAAACAATGATTGGAATCAATATTACCACTATCCATGCTCCGGAACTAAACTTTTCGTAAGCAATAATTATTGTAGTAATAACTGTAATTACTGCGCCGGTGCCATTAATTGCCGCTCTCTTCTTCCAGCCTTGTTCCCCACAGCTTTTCCAATGTCTGACCATACCGCTCTGGGCAAGAGTAAATGAAAGGAACACTCCAACAGAATATAACGGGATCAGATTATGAGTTTCTCCGCCGAATATAATAACCAAAATACAAGCTATACAGGATAACGTAATTATACCTATTGAGAAGGCTAGTCTTTTTCCTCTTATTGTAAACTGCCTTGGAGCGAAACCGTCCTTAGATACAACATACATTAGCATTGGAAATCCTGTATAAGCAGTATTGCACGCCATTAGCAATATTATTGCTGTTGTAAATTGTATTTCATAAAACATGAAACTTGAAGCTCCAAAAATACGCTGTGCAATCAACGCAACAACTGTTACATTATGCTCCGGAACCGCCTGATATAATCTTGCCAGAATTGAAGTTCCTCCAAATATGAACAAAATGAGGCAAGATAATGTAATCATAACTATCTTTGCATTTCTTTGACTTGGTTCTTTAAAATTCGGTACGGAGTTACTAACCGCTTCAAGTCCTGTTAATGCTGAACAACCGGATGAAAATGCCTTTAGAACAAGAAATATAGATATACTTTCCATAGATTTAAGCTGTGCCGGCTCAACAGGTGCATGAAACCCATAAATCGAATATTTTATAAATCCATAAATAATCATAAACAACATGCTGAATATAAATATATATGTAGGTATACTGAATATTCTGGAGGATTCGCTTACACCTCTTAAATTTAATATTGTAAGAACTATAATAAGAATTACAACTAGCAGTACTCTTTCATCCTCAAGACTTGGAAACGCGGAGATTATAGCTGCAATTCCTGCACTGGCACTAACAGCCACAGTAAGAATGTAATCTATTAACAGCGCAGCACCTGCTATCAATCCTGCTCTTACTCCAATATTTTCTTTTGCTACTATGTAGGCACCTCCGCCGTGAGGATAGGCTCTTATAATTTGAACATAGGAAGTAGTTAAAATAAATAACAGTCCTATAATCGCCAATGAGATATATCCAAGCGATTTAAAGGCTGCAAATCCAATGATCGGAACCAACACTAATAATATTTCCTCGGATGCATACGCTACGGAAGAAATCGCATCACTTGCCATTATCGCTAAACCAAAAGGTATATTATATTTTTCTTGAGCTGTCTGTTCATTAGACAATGGCTCACCTAGTAATACATCCAAAAACTTTTTGATCATATATTTACCCCCTAAGATATTACACACATAGAATCATTATAGACTGTTTGCATATAATAGCAATTTGCCTATCTACTTTAATTTGTCTAAATTTGCTTATAGATATTCATGTATACGATTTTATTCCGTTACCTGACTCATTTCCTTATATTTACTTGTATTTGCATACGCCTTTTTGTGTATTTATTGTCATATATTATAGTATTTCATCGAAATCTTATTTATTGGCATTAAAATCGTGATGTGAGGGGCTTTTATGGTTATAAATATTCATAGTTGGAAACACTATTTTATGAACAATAAAGAAGTGCAAATTTATTCAATATCAAATTCATAGGAATGGAGGTATAGAAATGCTAAACTTCATAATTTCATCTGCGGTTGATTTAGTATTAATATTGATTTCTTTTTTCATGTTTAAAAAGATTATTAGCGGCCCTACAAGGCATAGGCTTTATGAAAAGTTTATGAGTTCTTTCGCAAAGTTTATTGTATACATTTTTATAGCTGCAGTTGTTATAACAGGAGGTACTGCTCTTATTTTATATAAAACTCGATATGTATCCTATATGAACATCGCAGCACCGGCTTTAGTATCCATACTGGTAGGTTTCGTGGCATCAACAGTTCCTGTAAAAGGAACCGGAGACGAAAAAGCTCGTCCATAACAGCCTTCTCCCCACTATTTATACATAATTAATAAAAGTTCAGGTATTAGCCTGAACTTTACTTTCTAATTTAAAATTATTGCCTCATAATATCAATTTTATTATATAAGTGCAAATATTATCTATCTTACTCAGCAATGTGGAACTTAACCCCGGTTCCATATCAATACTGTCTATTTCTATTCCTATAAGAAATACATTGACTTTTTTTCGGTAAAGCATAACCATATCTATTAAATTAAATCCATGCATTGAGGATGATATATAGTGCTTATCCTTTTTGTTATTTAAATTACTGAAAGTAATGCTGCCCGGGGCAATTCCATAATAGGTTGAATCCATAATATATACCTCATCACCGGGCTCAATATTTTTAGCGCAAAAATCCAAATCTGTTTCGCCTATTATTACCTCTATATTTTCTTCCGTAAGCATATCTTTTATTCTGTATCCTACCTCCAAAGCTACCCCATCATCCTGCATTAACTTGTTTCCTATAGCTATAACTTTTTTTGTCATAATATTTGCAGCTTTACTATATTTCTTAAAGTCATAGTATATATTACGCAGGAAAATTGGGGGTAAATGCTTCCTTTTTTTCGTATAGACCGACTAGGTTTCAAGCTCCTTACATCCGTCTTGCTCATTTCATATACTTTTAGTACCTTTACCTTGTCCGGAAATTTCATATTCTTAAGTAGTTCCTTTATAATTAAAGCTATCTTATGACATTCCAATACTCTCGCTACAATTCTATCCATGCTCGAACTACCTCTTTTAATTCTCCGATAATATATATTTTATAATTATTGTCCAACTTTCAACCGGAAACAACCGGTATTGTATTCACAAATTTGTTGTGCTTACCTCACATTCATATATTCTTAAATAATAACCCTATACATTAATTTTAGATACTTTTTCATAAATTCTCAGCCGCGAATAAAATTTATCCTTTAATCCTGCCTACCTTGGGCAGTTTTGATATTATATCTCCACCTCCATGACAATTGGTATATTCCTCTGTCAGCTCCTCACCTGCAGCTAGTCCAAAATGCGTTCCACCTCCCCAGCTTGCAACACTTGATACATCGTACACTATTCCATTTACAGCAGCGTAAGCAGGCATACCGTTTCTTCCGTTGTATCTTGACAATTCCTCAAGGGTATATTGTCTTTCTTCCACTACCGACTGATTTTGCACAAAGGCCTTTTGCGGGCATATTCTGCCATTCCCATATTCTCTTATATGTCTCTCTTGTAATAGCTCATCAACCTTTCTGCAGTTCTCTTGGAATCTCTCCTTGAAATATTCCCTCATGACATCACATTTTGTACTAGTCATAAGATACTTGTACTCCTCAAGTAGAGTGAATAACCTTATCATCTTATCGTTATATGTCTTGTCCATAAACTTATATATCCTCCTTTATATTCTTTCGTTACTTAATATATATGACAAATCAAATATAAAAATTATTTTTTCATTGATTTTATTTTTAATATGCAGTAAAATATTTTTTGTATTTGATTGCTTTTTCTTAGATCTATAAAGCCAAAATAAAAAAAAGCATAGCTATGGAAGCATGCTTATAAAAATACCTTAAAAATCAATTGAATTTTTCCTTATAATTATATATAATGAAGTTTATCGGGGTGTAGCGCAGATGGTAGCGCGCTGCGTTCGGGACGCAGAGGTCGCAGGTTCAAGTCCTGTCACCCCGACCATATAGACCAATTACGGTCTTTTTTTATTGCCTGATTTCTATATTTTTAAGCTTATTATGTTCTTCCGTAATCAAGCTTTTGACTATAATTTAGGTACCCCATAAATATCATTATTGAAAATAACGCTATGAGTATTCCTACTATATTCCCAGAATAGACATCGTAAAATCCATGCATTGTAGCCATAAAAAGGATTCCTATAATTACTACATTTGCCTTCTTCCCTCCATATAGCTCTGCTGACATTGCAAACCAGCTTACAATTCCACACCATATGGCATGAAATAATGGAAGAGTCATAAATCTTACGAGCTGAATCATAACCAAAGATCCGTAATAGTCTGTTAAGCTATTTACCAAGCTATTTGAATCCTGCAGCTTTTGATAGGCTTCAGATAATGATATTATTGCTCCGTTCTGCCAGTACATAAGGGTGTAATGCACAGCTTCTGCCAAAGCAAAGCCCAGTCCTGACATTGCACCAAGATACAGTGCTTCCCTTAAGTCCTTAATCTTATTCCTCCTAATTCCAAATAGAGCTACAGGAAGCAGCTTACAAGTTTCCTCCAACAATCCTACACCGAATACAAAGCCTATAACTCTATAAATATAAATATTACTTGAGGTATTTTCGTATAATGCGCTTATGAGTCCCAGCTCTTGCATGGCAAGCAGCAGCGGCACACCAAGAAATGCCGTAAATAAAGCATATCCTATACCTGTAGTCCAAAGTGTGAATCTAGGTCTTATAAGTATATAAAAGTTAATTCCCCACAGCATACAAAAGTAACTGCCTAACACCCAAGCTGCACTTTCGAACTTCCAACTATAATATGTATTCAAATATAATATTATTATTGGCGACATGCCAAAAAAAACTATCCACAAAAAAATCTTTCTTCTCGTATAGGCCAGTGAAAATATATTTTTAAACGGTATTAAGGCTGCTCTTCTTTCCATAATACTCTCCCCTTTTATTCAATTTCTCTCAATCTCTCCATTTCCTCTTCTCTTTCGTCAGCTATCCCTGCGGCTCTGCATAAAGCCAATGTACATACAGCGCAAGATAATCCCAGTATAACAGCTAAGTATAACATTTTTCGGCACATCCTTTCTCAATTGAGCTACAACAATAAAATCTTGGATATATGTGTTTTTTTGTGCAATAATATAAGAGTATTCCAAACAATATAAGTTTTCATTCAAATGATAAAATAATTTATAGCAAAAGAGGTGTTTTTTATGAATGAACAATACAGACAAATATTTAAACGACTTGTTAAAGCTTACTATGAGGATGATTTTGAAGAAAATGTAAGAAAAATAATGGAAGATGAACAGGTAAATAAATCTAAGCTTTTCAAAGTAGTATCCAATCTGTGCGGTGTAGACTTGGATTATGATGAAAACTATATTGAGGATTTAAAAAAAGCTATCTCTGCCTATAAGCTTGAACACAAGATTGTGGATAGAGTAGTTGATTGTAAAGGCGACTGTAGAGATAAAGACGGCCTTACCAACTGTCAAAAATCTTGTCCTTTTGATGCAGTACTTATAAACCCTGAAACAGGTAATACATATATAGATATCGATAGGTGCCAGGATTGCGGAGCGTGTGTTGATGCTTGTGAAAACGGCCATATTATGGATAGAGCTGAATTCATACCTTTTGCCCATTTTTTAAAGGAAAAAACTCCGGTAATTGCTGCAGTAGCTCCGGCTATCTACGGACAATTCGGTGAATCTGTATCTCTTAATCAGCTTAGAACAGCCTTTAAGCGAATAGGCTTTACAGATATGGTAGAGGTAGCTTTTTTTGCAGATATGCTTACCTTGAAGGAAGCAGTTGAATTTGATCATCATGTTCATACAAAAGATGATTTTCTAATAACCTCCTGCTGCTGCCCTATGTGGGTTGCCATGGTAAAGACAGTGTATCACGATATGGTAAAACACGTATCTCCTTCGGTATCACCCATGATTGCAGCGGGTAGAGTACTAAAGAAATTAAATCCCGAGGTTAAAGTGGTTTTCATAGGACCATGTATTGCTAAAAAATCAGAGGCAAAAGAAAAAGATCTTCTTGGAGATATCGATTATGTATTGACCTTTGAAGAGTTAAAGACAATTTTTGAAGCCTTGGATATAGATCCTGTTAGCCTTCCGGAAACCCCTACTAAGGAATATGCTTCACGGGGAGGCCGACTATACGGCAGAACTGCAGGAGTATCTACTGCAGTAAGTGAAGCTATTGAACGAATGTATCCTGAAAAGCATAAGATGGTAAAAACAGTTCAGGCTCATGGTGTTAAAAATTGCAAAGAATTATTGACTAGGCTTCAGAGCGGATATATAGATGCCAACTTCATCGAAGGTATGGGCTGTATAGGCGGCTGTGTAGGCGGTCCAAAAAGAGTTATTCCTATGGAATTAGGCAGAGATCGCCTTAACGACCTCTGCGAAAACACTGAAATAAAGGTAGCTGTTGATAGTGACAGAATGAAAGATGTTCTGGAAAGAATAGGCATAAACTCGGTAGATGATGTTATGCACGGCAAAAACATAGAAATTCTTGAAAGAAACTTTTAAATTCGGCTTATATAAAACTAGAAGCACTGTGGCAATTGCAATTTTAAATCACAATTGCCGCAGTGCTATGTTTAAATATTACATAACATTAACTTAAAACTTCTATAATATATATTTGCTATAATAGTAAAAAAGGATAAGAGGGGTAATGTTATGTTAAACCACTTTAAAAGTAATGATATTTCTATTCTGAGATTGTTTAATTTTAATTTGAAGTGTAAGTTCCTCGATTTAGTAATGCCCGCTATTACCTATATAGGTTCATTTCAATTTTCACTTATTTTTTGCATTCTTGCTTTTTTATATCCGGATGCATCCGTCAACAAAATGGGGATGTATTGTACAATGGTCCTTGTGCTCTCCACGATTTCAGTTCAATTCTTAAAACGAAGTATTATTAGAATACGTCCCTTTGAAATTATTGATAATTTAAATGTGAACAAAATTCAGATTGATCCCTTTTCCTTTCCTTCAGGGCACACTACAGCCGCCTTTTCTTTAATGATTACTGCAGGAAAATTCTTTCCTCCACTACTGCCTGCACTACTTATCGTTGCCTTACTGGTAGGCATTTCAAGAATGTATCTCGGTGTTCACTATCCATCTGATGTTGCTGTAGGGGCAATTATAGGAATACTTTCTTCTGTAATAGTAAATATAGTTTTCTAAAGCTTTATATTCTCTTCTTTATAATTTATATGTTATACTCTTTTTGAGGTGAATATGAATGCTAAATAATATACATGCAGCTATTTTTGACCTTGATGGAACACTAATAGATTCCATGTGGGTATGGGAAAAAATTGACGTAGATTATCTTGCAGCTAAAGGCTTCAAAATGCCTGAAGATCTGAGAGACGATATAGCTCATTTAAGCTTTCAGGACACAGCTATATACTTTAAGAACAGATTTAAGCTAAAGGAATCAATAGATGAAATAAGAGAAGAATGGAATGCTATGGCACTAAAAGAGTATAAATATAATGTGAAGCTAAAGCCCGGAGCCGAGGAATTTCTTAAGCTTTTAAAACGTAATGGAGTTAAAATTGCTTTAGCAACCAGCAATTGCTCTCCTATTCTTGATATAGCCCTTGAAAGCAATGCCATGGCTGAATATTTTGATATTATCGTTACGACCTATGAAGCGGACAGGGGTAAAGATTTTCCCGATATATATCTTCTAGCAGCAGAAAAGCTTGCTGTTAAGCCTGAAAACTGCATAGTCTTTGAAGATATACTTCCTGCAGTACTGTCTGCTAAAAAAGCGGGCATGAAGGTTGTAGGGGTTATGGACAAGGCAGCTGCTCATCAGCACGAAGAAATACGTAATTGCGCCAATATTACAATAGAGAACTTTATCGAGCTTTGTTCAATGCTTTAAAATAAAAATCTCGAGTATAGCTTTCCGCTGCACTCGAGATTTTTTCCACGAATTTCTATTTGTATTCTACACTATATTCCTTTTTTAGCTCTGTTACTAAGTTATTATATAATTGATTTTGCTTACGGTTTACTAGTTCGTTCATTATTGAAGGCTTAACCTCTTCAAAAGCTTTTTCTTTAGGTTCTTTTTTGCTGTCTACCACTATGATATGATATCCGAATTGAGTCTTAACAGGTTCGCTTACCTGACCAACTTCCAAGTTAAAGGCAGCCTCTTCAAATTCAGGAACCATTCTTCCTCTTGTGAATTCTCCTAAGTCTCCCCCTCTTTCTTTTGAAGGGCAAGTTGAATATTCCTCTGCAGCTTTACTAAAGTCTAAGCCTTCCTTTAGCTTTTCAACTACTTCTTCAGCTAATTTCAAGTCTGGAACTAATATATGTCTTGCGCTTACACTTGCTTCCTCCTGGAAAGCTTCTTTATTGCTGAAATAAAAACCTACTGCCTCAGCCTCTGAAATTTGAACATCGGATAATAGCTTATTGATTGCATACTGAGTCAATATTTCTTTCTTAGCATTTTCTACTAAAGCATTATATTCTTCTTCCTTATTCATTCCTTCCTTTAGAGCATGATTATGAACTAGCTCAAAGGAAATAACCTGTTCAAGTACTTGCTTTCTTCCTTCTTCAGTACTGAAATACTGTTGTCTCTCTCTTGGGAATCTTGCTACTGTATTATATATGTCTGCATCTGTTATTTCTCTGCCGTTAACTACAGCTAAAACGTTGTTTTCACTCATTATATATTCTCCTTATACATTTATTTTCACCTTTTGCAAATACCACTTAATTTTAGCATTCACCATTCTGCCTGTCAATGTAAGACGCCTTAAGCATACTTGCCGCAATTATGTAATATGGGTTTTTCAAAAATAGAAATTTCATATTATTTATTGAACTTTTTTTTAATTCATTCGTTTAATATTTATATAGAAAGTAAATATCTAATCACCTTAAGAAGTCCCATAAATCCTTGAACACTGGATATTTTGTGATAGCTCAAGGTGAAGATATTTATTACTTTCTATATAGAAAGTACCATGGGAATTATTTTAGGTTTGTGATATATTATTGATATTATAGGTAACCTGTTATTTATTAAGAGGAATTTCAGCCCTTAATATGAGGATGGAGATAAATTTGGATGAGCTGGAACTGATTGAAAAGTCAAAACAAGGAGATAAATGGGCACTAAATGAACTTATGAAAAATAATTATTCTATACTCACTGGCTATGCTTTAAAACTGACGGGCAGCACTCATTTGGCCCAGGACATTGTCCAAGAAACCTTACTAAAGGCAGTATTGAATATAAAGAAGTTTAAGCCTTACGGAAAATTTTCTACATGGCTTATTACTATTGCAACTAATACGTATAGAGATTATTTAAGAAAAAATAAGCTTATAGACTATGTTGAAGAGGTTAGTATTCCATCAGCATCGGATCCTGAAAACATAGTTCTAGAGCATATGGATTATAAGAAATTAATGAACATTCTTGTGTCCTTACCTTATGAAAAAAGATCGGTATTTATTTTAAAGCATTATTATGGTTATAAATATGAAGAGATAGCACAAATACTGGATTGCCCTGTAGGTACTGTTCGTTCACGACTTCATAACAGTATTAAGCTTATACTTTCATGTTTTGAAAAGGAGGAATAATATGAACGATAAAGAACTAAGCAAAATAATTGATGATTATTATAGTGCAAGAGAATCCGGCAAAACTATGGATACTCCGGACAGCGAAGCTTCTCTCGTATTTTCTTCCTTAGATAAAATGGATTTACTAGAGGAAAATAACGTAGATTTGAATGTGGATATATTAAGTATAATCTCAGAAGGTGAAGAAATTATAAATACTAAGAATAATCGTATTGAACTTCTTTTATTTATGCTGTGCGGTACTTTATTCTTGTTGTGCTTTGGCTTAGCCTGCATATTTATAGACACAAAAATATTTATCTACGTGGAAATAGCTGCTGCTATACTGATTCCCTTTATACTTATTCCCGTATCATACATTCGTACCATTGGGGGTGAGCATTAGTGCAGCAACCTTCATCAACAATGCTATTAACGATTTTGATTATACTTGCTCCATTTTTAATGCTTCAAGCTTTATGGATTTTTAAAGATGCCAAGAAACGTGGACAGCGTTTTTACTGGTTATGGGGGCTGTTCGGGCTGTTAAATATCCCGGAATCGTTGATTGTATACCTTATTGTAACAAGATTGATATTAGACAGACTAAAGAAGAAATCCAACAAGTAATTTTTTAGACATGTAATTTGAAATAATTTAAATTACATGTCTTTTTTAATGAACCTTTTTTCTTTTCAATCGTTTCATGTATGAAATTATTATTATTCAGGGAGGGTTATTATGAACGGATACAATCTAACCGAAACTTTAAAGCTTTTAGCTCCGCTGCTTATTGTAGAACTTATCCTTATAATTGTTTGTATAAGAAGTCTTATTAAGGATGAAGTTAAATACATGCCAAAGTTGGCATGGGCTATAATTATTTGCTTTATAAATCCTATCGGTCCATTACTTTATTTAATTATCGGGAGAAAGAGGGATTAAAATGCTTAAGGTCAATAAACTAAAAAAGAGCTATGGGGATTTAAATGTACTGAAGGAAATCAGCTTTCAAGTAGATAAGGGAAAAACCTATGGCTTTCTAGGGCCAAACGGTGCAGGAAAAACTACTACTATGAATATACTAACAGGTTTAATAGACTCTGATGGCGGCGAAATTTTCCTCGGCGGAGAGAGATTCACAAGACATAAAAACAAGCTGTTGAAAAAAGTAGGATATCTCCCCCAAAATCCTGTGTTTTATAGTTATATGTCTGCTTATGAATACTTAAACTTCATTGGTGAAATAAGTACTATGTCCCCGTCAAAAATAAAAAGCAGAAGCAAGGAATTACTTGAAAGGCTGGGTTTAACAGAGGCAGCCAAGAGAAAAGTCGGAGGCTATTCAGGCGGTATGAAACAACGTATTGGGCTAGCTGTTGCTCTCTTTAATGAACCTGAACTGCTTATACTGGATGAGCCTACCTCTGCACTGGATCCGGAAGGGAGAGCTGAGATACTAAAACTTATAAAGGAACTTAAGCAAGATGGAATGACCGTTTTTTTCTCCACCCACATACTAAATGATGTTGAAAGAAGCTGCGATGAAGTAAGTATAATCAATCAAGGCGAAATTATACTTTCAGATAACCTTGAGCACCTAAAAAATCAATATATACAGCCCGTTTACGATATAGAGTTTGAACGTAACTGCAATGACCTTAATTCTCTTCTAACACCGGTTAAATGGGTGCACAAGACTAAAATAAGCGACAATAGTGCAACCATATATGTAAGTGACATAGACCAGGCAAAGAAAGAGCTTTTCAAGCTCCTTTCCGACTATGACAATACATGCATAAGTTATAATTTAAGGAAAAGTAATTTGGAAGATATATTTTTAAGGTTGGTGAATAATAATGGAGACATTTAAGGCATATTTCAATAAAGAAGTTTTAGAATCCAAAAGACAGTTTAGATATTTGATTATTTTTTTAGCCTTTATATTCTTGGCTCTTGAAAATCCCATAATAATAAAGCTTATGCCTAAACTGTTGGAAAGCAGCGGAATAAAGGATGCTTCTCAGATATCCGGATTAGTCCCCACAGATAAACTTCAAATAATGGGTGGTCTAATCCTTAAAGATCTCGTTCAAATCGGGATTTTAGTAGTAGCCTTTACGTTCTGCAACATATTAAGCGATGAATTAAATAGTCAAAAATTTGTCTTCCCATTTTCAAAGGGAGCAAAACCAAGTTATATAGTACTGGCAAAATCTCTCCACTACTCTTTGACAATTATAACCGCTGTAGCCGTGGCCATATTTGTTAATTACTATTACGTAGGAATTATATTTACCGGTGGTAAGGCTCCTGCCATACCTAATGTATTTTTCTCCATCTTACTTGTTTCACTTTTCTTCATATTTACATTTGTGCTTACTATGTTCTTTTCTCTCATATTTAAGAGAGGAATTGCAGCAGGTATTATTACCGCCCTTATTCAGTATCTCTCAGCACTTCCGTCTCAAATAAAAGCTATACAGAACTTTGTTCCCTATAATCTGCTGAAAACAGCCTCTGAATTTAAGGTTTCAAATGTAGCTACTTTGGTGATTACCACCTTGGTTTATATAACAATATTATTGTTTGTATCCATAGCAATTCTAAATAAAAAGGACTTAATGCAATAGCTTTTAAGGCACAGTGAATCTACTGTGTCTTTTGTTATATGAACACCTCTATTTTTATGTCTCTATTGTCTATTCATAATCATTATTATATAATAATTATAAGATATAATTTTATACAATTAATATATTGTTATTTATGGAGGTATTATTATGAGCAATGTAGAATTAAGTGAAGGCTCAAAAGCCCCGGACTTTTTACTCCCAGGTTCAGATAATAAAGAGCATTCGCTAAAGGATTATTTAGGTAAAAAGGTTGTATTATACTTTTATCCAAAGGATAATACTCCAGGCTGTACCTTGGAAGCCCAAGCTTTCAGAGACAATATTGAGGAGTTTAGCAAGCTGGATGCAGTGGTAATAGGCATCAGTCGTGATACCCTCGCTTCCCATGATAAATTTATTACTAAGCAATGCCTGCCTTTTGTGCTTTTAAGTGATAACCAAGAAACTGTATGCAATCTATATGGTGTCCTTAAGGAGAAAAATATGTACGGCAAGAAAAGCATAGGAATAGAACGAAGCACCTTTATTATTGATGAAGACGGCTTACTTCGTAAAGTCTACAGAAAAGTTAAAGTAGACGGACATATTGAACATATAATTGGAGAATTAAAAGCTCTGTAATAAAAAAAGCACTTCGTAATGAAGTGCTTTTCTGGTGGCTGGACCAGGAATCGAACCAGGGACACGAGGATTTTCAGTCCTCTGCACAGCAGCACTGGGTAACATAACACAGCCGATTCCATCGGCTATGTTACCCGTTAAAGACCATTTAGGTCTTTAACCTCTACCGACTGAGGCGAAAGGTCCTACAGCGACCTTTTGCGGGCAGTTCAGCCGATGGCAATCGGCGCTTTAGAACTGCCCCGTGGTGATAGTTCTGTCATGGTAGAGCATATTTATGCACGAAAAAAAGCACTTCGTAATGAAGTGCTTTTCTGGTGGCTGGACCAGGAATCGAACCAGGGACACGAGGATTTTCAGTCCTCTGCTCTACCGACTGAGCTATCCAGCCTCACATATGTAGTCCTAATGGACAACCTGGCGACGACCTACTCTTCCACCCAGTCTCCCGGGCAGTACCATCGGCGCTGTAGATCTTAACCATCGTGTTCGGTATGGGAACGGGTGTAACCTCTACGCCATTATCACCAGATATTAGAGAGTTTATGCTCTCTGAAAATTGCACATAAGAAAGTGTAT
>JAEZDX010000340.1 GCA_023417975.1 Bacillota bacterium | reverse complement strand
ATTATTTTTGAATCCTGACCGCCAATTTCAATTATAGTACGTACATCTATATTCAAGGAAAGTGCAGCTACAGCATGTGCGGTAATCTCATTCTTTATTGCATCTCCTCCTACAATATACGAAGCTATAACTCTTCCGCTGCCTGTAGTGCCCACAGCTCCAATTTCCTTATCTTTATATTTTTCTTTTATAATTTGAAACCCTTCTTGAATTGCCTTTATGGGTCTGCCTTTTGTTCTCAAATACAATTTATCTTCAACCTGCATTTTTTCATTTAATATTACAATGTCAGTACTTACTGAACCTACATCTACACCTAAATAATACATTGTTTCTTTCTCCTTTCCAATAAATCAATAAATGCTTCTATGCGTGTTATATATCCTGCCTCACCGGTAAGCTCATCTACCACCAAAGTCATGATGGGAAAATTCTTTTCCTTAGCAATAGTAGGCAGTATGGATTTTGATACTATTTCAGGCATACATCCGAAAGGAAATATCTGAATTGCACCATCGCATCCATGTTTTTGTGCCAAAACAGCTTCACCAATACATTCTCGCCCATGTCCCCCGATATAGTACGGCAGATATTCCTTTGAGGCTAATCTTATATCCAAGGCTTGAAGCTTTAATGCGGACATTAACGTATTTTTTACCCACCAGCTAGGATATAGAGTTCTTGTTGTACTCACCCCATAATCCATTAACTTATCTTCAATAAACATATTTGAAAATGGCTCTATAATTGTATAAATTTCACCTATAATTGCTACCTTCATAGGAATCTTGTCTTTATCTACAGCAATGCTATCGCTCACCTTTTTATATTGTTTTAGAATTGACAACATAGCTTCTGAACCTTTACACTCCATTAGCCTCTTTTTACATTCATACAGTACTCTTTTACATTGACCCTTTTTTACCTCATGTCCAGCCTTCATCCTTAATGTTTTTTCTATATTGTCCATAGAATTTATTACATTATAGGCAGTAAAGAGAGCTTTAAACTTCCCTTTTGTACTTAAGGGGCTCGCCTGTGCCACCATTTTTATTCTATTAGTAAATTCATCTGTGCCTATATCTCCCGGTGAATCAATTACTATGAGTTTAATATCCGGTTTAAGTTTTTTTAAAACATTTATCTGAAGCTCGCAATACTCTCCATACCTGCACGGCCCGCAGCTTCCGGTAATGATGAAAGTATCCGCTCCTTTCTCCATAGCCTCGATATAATTTCCAACCATTATTTTAAATGGAAGACATATCTCCTCCGGAGAATACTTTGATCCTAGCTCCAAGGTCCTCTTACTTGTACTTGCCGGAAGTACATAGTCCACTTGAAGTGCTTCAAATAGCGCTTTAGCTGCTATAGATGTATTTCCCAAGTGAGGAACACTTATTTTCATTCAAATTTCTCCTTTCAAGCATGTCGCAAAAGGCTTCCAATCTTGTATCTGTTCCTGCTTCTCCTGTATGCTCATCTATTTTCAGTATCATAAAAGGAAAGTCGCCCACATACTCCTTTATGAGTTCAATTACAATAGAATCTATACCGCATGCGAAGGAGGATATATAAATAATTCCATCAATTTTCCCTTCTTCATATAGAGAAATTGAAGCTCCATAAGAATTTTTAGCAAAGTTCCAAAACGGTCTTTTAAAAAGAGCTTTCGCCTTTTCTTCTATTAAGTTACTGCTCACCTTTTCTTCAGTGATTACTCCTGCCCCCAGCCTATTGAGTTTCTTCCATATGTTCATGTTGCAATAAGTATCATAAATATTATAAGGATGACCAATCAAGGCCACATTATGTTTATACCCAGTATCTTCTATCCCTTTATTCATACTTTTATATGTATTTATCGCCTTTGTATAGGCTCTTTCAATGGAATTTTTATTGCAACCCGCAAGTTTTCCAATCCTATGAAACCAACGAAAAATATCGGATTCGGATATCATACTAAGCGGTTCTTCTACCAATTGAGGCAGCCCTTCAATACTGTTTTTCAGCATTTCCACTATGCCGCAGAACTTTGGACAGATAAATTCTCTTTCAGTAACCTTCATAATGCGCGGTGTTATAATTACATCGCACCTTTCCTTTAGCCAGTCAACATGCCCATGAAATACCTTAACCGGTAGGCATGCATCATCAACGCACGTATTAACTCCTCTATCCAATATATCTCTATTTGTATCAGGAGAAACAATATAATCGACCTTTAATTCATCCAAAAATGTTTCTACTATAACACCGTATTTCCAATACATCAATCCCTTAGGAAGTCCTATAAGCATAAAAAACTCCTCCATATTTTCATATCTCATTATTCTTGCTATTTTTCAAAAAAAATATACATACTATAATCATTTTCAGCTTTAAGCTTAAAATAGTAGTAATAAAAATTATTTTATTCTCATATGTTAAGTTGAAAAATAATGCGCTGTAGGGTGGTTTTATGAAGAGAGTATTATGGTCACTATTATTAATTTTAATTCTATGTTCCTTTACTGCATGCTCCGGTTCCCCATTAAAATATTCTATAACCGGAAAAAAGGTCAGTTCTTTTTTTTATACAGATACCATGGCCAAACAGATTAAAAGTGAAGGGATCTCCAGTATTGTAGCGCTTCAGACTAATC
>JAEZDX010000300.1 GCA_023417975.1 Bacillota bacterium | reverse complement strand
ATGAAATGAAGTTGTTTATGTTTCATTAATGACAGATATCCAAATTCAATCCTTGAACGCAATTTAAAATAATGAATCCTCAGCATTTTTTAAATTGCTATGTTGAATTATGAATTTGGATATCTATATAGGGTTCCAATTTCAACAATTAACTTATACATGGTCAAAAACTGTTGAAGATTCAGTGTTTTGACACATGTATAAGTTAAGTTTCACTAAAGGAACCCTGTATCAAATCGCAGACCCGAAGGTTAACTTTGCTGAAAGCTACCTTCAAAAACATATCCATAACTTTAAAGCCTGAGCTCATGACTTCTTTAAGGCACCACCACTTTAACCAAGCTATATAATTGTTAAGATACTTTGTAGCAACTCCATTAAATTTAACTAAAAAACTCTTAAGCTGTCTTCCGAAAGACTTGGCTTTTTGATTATCATACTTTTCTTCTATTACCTGGTTTGGAGAGGTAAGCTTATACAGAGTAACATTCAATTCCTTTGCCACAGTTCTATAAGCTGCATTATTGTTTGTACAAATGGTGGAACCTGCTTCTATTTTGTCCTGCAGCATACCCAGTAGCTCTTCTATCCCCGGCCTTAGCCTTCCTATAACCTCTGAAAATATATCCATTCTTTTGCTGAGGCAGCAAAGTACCCTTACACTTCTTAAGGAACCTCGTTCAGACAGCTTGGGACCTCTTTTTCTCGGTGCTCTTCCCATATAAAAATCCTCATCCTTTGAATGATTTCCCTTAAAGCTTTCAGGAACAATGACCTCGTCTATTTCAACAATACCGGAAAGCTTACTTGGCAGTTCTGACTTTATTGCGTTCAATATTTTGTGTCTCCACTGAAAAGACGTATTGGTCGTAATTCCAACTATAGCCGCGGACTTTCGTATGGACATGCCATTTTCCATACACTCCACATAGTGAAGCCACATTTTTGCTGGCTTTTTACTGCAGCTTAACGGAGACTTTGTGGTAGGAATAACAAAAAGTCTTCTGCAGTGGTTGCATCTGTAGCGCTGCTTGCCAAGCCTGTTTTTCCCAAACTTGATAATGAAGGTAGAGCTGCAGTCAGGACATTTTAGCTCGGAAACATTGAGGTTTTCTTTGGAAATTTCATCGCTTTTAGCAAACAAAATATCCTTCAAACACTGTATTTGTGAAGGCTTCATATTCATAAGACTTCCCAAAAGTTCATCCTCATTATTGATGTTATTGATGTTATTGATGTTATTGATGTTATTAATTTCACTAGTTTTCTCAATTTCGTTGATGTCGTTTATTTCATTACACATAAGTGCCACCTTAATCCATACGGTAAAATAATAAATATCTTTACATTGAGCTGCTACAAAACATCCAAGTTCCAAGGATTTATTGGACTGTTAAGGATGATAAGATATCTACTTTCTATTTATTTTTAGATTATTGACACTTAGAGCTTGTCTAAATCACTACTACTACTATTTTTGAACATAGCCTTAGCGCTGGGGACGCCTATATATGATATATTAGATTTGCGCCATATTGTGACATAAAATAGCATAAAAATAGGGCTATCCCACCTTGCAATTTTTTAACCGTTAGTGTGACAGACCCTTTTATACATTTATATATTGAATTCACTTATAGACATATTTCTTCTCCAAAGTTTAAGCAATCATATAACACCTTTTTCATATCAAGTACTTCCTTCATTTCAAAATAGCCGGACTTCTTGTAAACGAAATTTACGGCTTGAATTGCACCCTCAGCAAATATTTTCCTTGAAAAGGATTCATGACTAATTTCAATTTTATCATGCTCCCCGAAAATCTGTACTTCATGTCTTCCTATTACACCCCCGGCACGAATTGCACTTATAGGTATCTTTTTATTATATACCCCCGATGCATTCAATCCTCTTTCCATCTCACCTGCAAGCTTCAATGCAGTTCCTGAAGGGGAATCCTTCTTATTTTTAAAATGAGTTTCAACTATTTGAAAATCATAGTTATTCAAAATGTTGGCAGCAATATTACTTAGCAGCATAACAGTGTTTACTCCTAAGGTTATGTTAGGTGCGTATACAATTCCATTATGATATTTGCGCTGAAGGCCAGTAAGCTCATTAATTCCTTCCTGAGTGAAACCTGTCGTACCTATTACCATGTTGACCTTCATTCTGGAAAGAATCCTTGCATTTTTTAGTGTTGCATTGGGATTTGAAAAATCTACTGCAACGTCGGGTTTTACTGTAAACAGTACATCCTCCATTTTATCTGCCGGATATACCTTTATACCAATTTCTCTTCCACCCATTACAGCCCCAACATCCATACCGCTTTTAGAACTTCCGGTACTGCAAAATGCAGCTACCAGTTCCATATTCTTTTGCTCTAAAATACCTCTAGCTATATGCTGTCCGGTTCTTCCCAAGCCTATGACACATACTTTAATCATTAATTTTCCTCCTCTTTCATTGCTTACGAGGTTAGCTGACGGATTCGGATTGAAAGATAACCCTACCTTAATAAAAGGATTCACCCCAAAAATGGTTCCCCCGCTCTTTTTGATTCAGCAAATCGCCAGTTAAATTATTACAACTGACAACTCAATTCTATCATTATAGTTGTCTGTTGTCAACTTAAGGTAAAGCACCTGTATTACTTAAGCTTATAAAGAAAATAAAAAAACCAAGGACTTCTGATCCTTGATTTATACTATATATTAAACTACAACATTTAAAATTACTTATTTAAGTAGTTATGAACTCTCTCATAGGTACTCTCTTCACCTATCATAATAAAAATATCATCTTTCATAAATACCGCATAAGGTCCAGGTGAAAGGATAAGCTTATTATCTCTTCGTATACCGATTATGGTAGCTCCGGTATGCTGCCAAAAGTTAACTTCACCTATGCTTTTGCCTATGAGCTTACAATTCTCTTCAATTTCAACTTCTAGCGGTGCGAAAGGATTTGACTTTTTAAATCTTTCAGAGTAATCTATAAGCTTATTTATATATTGCTGTATCTGCTCTTCCATTTTGGCTTTCTCATTTATTATATTGCCAATCTCTACCTTCAGAGAATTCATACTGTCAATATCCCTGAATTTTTTTACAAACTTATAGGCATGCTCCTTAGACTTAACAAGTATTCCGCTTCCCTGATTTACTTCAACTATATTCATATCTTCTAACAATATCATTGATCTCCTGATGGTTTCAGGAGATACATTGTACTGACCGGCTAATGTTGACCTTCCGAAAATTTTACTTCCTACTTCAAATTCGCCGTTTGCAATTCTGTTTGCTATGTCTATAGCAATTTGCTGATATACGGGTTTAATTATTATTTCCTCAGACATATTAGTGCCTCCAATAAAATCAAGCTAAAACATATTAACCCCAACACAGGTAAATAATAGTTATTGTAGCAGTTTTAACTCATGAAAGCAAGGAGAAAAAACTAGTATTGATAAATGTTATATCAATGCTAGTTGTATTATTTTAAGTAAATTAGAAATGTACTCTAACAAGCCAAAAACTTATATTTTTGTTGTTCCATCCCAAATCCCACGGTACTCTGCTTCGATCTGTATTATGACAATTTACAAGTGCATAACCTTTTGAATCCGTACCGGTTACTACAGAAACATGGGTAATTCTGCCACCTTTTTCATAGGCCACAAAATCACCTGGAAGCAGCTTATAAGACGCCTTAAAAACCTTATTATAGTCTCCATGAGCTATAACCGACGCTCTTCCGCTGCCCACCCAATAAT
>JAEZDX010000276.1 GCA_023417975.1 Bacillota bacterium | reverse complement strand
CCTTTATATGTATCCTCCTGTAAAAATCTTGCCGTTACAGGGTCATACATTCTTGCATTTAAATAGTATACGCCGGTTTCTTTATCATATTGATAGCCTGAATACAAAAACGGATTATCAACATTTGAATTATTTTGTACAGGGTTTCCGAATTCATCATAATAATATGTTCCAACTACTGTTCCGGCTTCATTTATCAAATTTGTTACATCTGAGTGCCCGTTATACATATAATAGGATGTTTGTCCATCTGCTGTTCTGCTGATCAAATTAGTTCCATAGGTATTTCTTCCAGTAACATTTCCTGTGGAATCAAACTCCAGTACTGCTTTGTCACCTTCATACATATAGTTTGTAATATTGTCATTTACACTCTTTTGTACTCTATACCCTTCAGCGTTATAAACGTTCTTTACAATAATGCCTTCTTTAGTTTTCGTACTAACTAATTGATTCAGCTTATCATATTCATTCTCTGTAGTTTTTGATGTCTGCAAGACATTACTAGGATCAAATTTCTTTTCATTAGCAGTAAGCTGATTGCCATTATTGTCATAGGTATAAATATTCTCCGTCTTACGGACAGCGCCTGTTGAATCATCAGACTGAGAACTATACTTTAGCCTGTTGCTTGCATCATAATAGTAACGTACAGTATTTGTTGATGCTCCGGTAGCTCCACTGCCGGTCTGATTTACAACAGTATATGAGCTTCTATTACCTGATTTATCATATGTGTAATTTATAGTGCATCCGTTGACAGGTCCCGATACCGTCAATATTCTATCTAGCCCATCATAGGTATATGTTGTAAGCCCTTTATCATCTGATTTTTGGGTCATATTACCGCACCCATCATAGAGATAAGTATACGGCTTGCCAATAATTGTTCCGTCAGAATTATAGTTAGTAAGAGTTTCTAATGAATTAACGTTATTATACTCATATACTTCTTTTGCACCGTTTGGATAAATAACTTCATGTGTATTTCCATTATCATCATAATTATATACTGTAGTTTTTCCGTTTTCTATTACTTGGTGAAGCCTGCTGTCTTTATCAAAGACTTTTGTAATTGCATAACCTTTTCCATCAGTACTTACTTCTGCATAAAGTCCGCTTTCAAGTCCTTCTGTACTATCATACATGTATGTTGTTTTATCCGCACCCGGAACTTCCTTAGTAACTACCCTGTTTAGTTCGTCGTAGGTTCTTGTTGTGGCACCCGTATTATCAATAATTGCAAGAGGATTACCATTACCATCATAGGTATAACTGTAAGAAATATTCCCTACAGCTTCTGTGAGCTTTCTACCATGAACATCATAGGTATTAATTTCGTTAACTAATTTTTCCTATAAGCATGCTGATTGTTCAACCATATGTAATTATATGGTATAATGCTGTTAATGTATTTGTTTCTACAGTAAATTATACCAAATTAAATATAAATACTGTTCAAGTTTATTTGGACTGTTAGCATCCATTTCTTAGATTATATTATGAAAGGATGATGGATTGTTGAGAAAGGGTAAGTTCATACTTATACTGATTACGATAATAAGTGTTATCATTTCTATATATTCTTACGAAAATCAAAAATATAATACAAATTTAGCAGACCAAATTTTAATGACAAGCCTGTCTAGCGCTCGAGATGATTTTGCAGTGGATTACAGCAAAATGAATGATGCTGATAAGACTACCTATTATACACGGATATCTGCCAATCTTTATACAGTTGTTAATATTCTTGATTTAACTTCTTATAGTCATGACCCAAAAATTCAAAAAAATTTATTTAATGCAACACATAATTTGTATCTATGTATGACACGAAATGATTCCCAAGATGCAATCACATCAACTAAAAATATGCCAATTATATATGATTGCTTGTCAAAGATAATATTGGATCCTAAAGATGAAAAAGACAGCCAGACTATTTCCCAAATTGCAGGTAATTTATATTTTTATCGTATCAAATAGTCCGCAATAAATTTACAACAGCAGTCATTGATTTTAATGGACATGTTGTCAATGAGGCTCCAAGAAACCAAGAATATCTCATTATTTATGACTATACTCCACCTGAGATTGATTTTGGTGCTAGAGGGCGAATCCAAAATTCCTTGGAGCTACTTAACAAATAAAGTGTTTCTGAAATTTTCTTAATTAGTTTTCAGATGAATAAGCTTATTGTCGGAAAACTATTTCTATGCTATGGCTGCTATGTAAAATTGATATATTATGAGGTGAAGTAATATGCACTTGGAAGGTTTAATCATAAGACCGTTATTATCACATGAATATGGGGTTCTAAGAGATTTCTTATATCTTGCAATATTTATTGAGGAAGGAAGTTCAAAGCTGCCCATGAGTATTGTAGATGAACCGAGTTTAAATAAGTATATCAAAGGTTTTGGAAAACAATCAGATTTATGTTTAGTTGCGGAATTAAATTCTGAAATAATAGGTGCGGTTTGGACCAGACTTTTTGACAGAGAGCATAAAGGATATGGATATTATGATGATGAAACGCCTGAATTATCTATGTCTGTAAAAGAAGCTTTCAGAGGCAAAGGCGCCGGAAATATGCTGCTTTTAAGTATGAAAGAGTTATTGAAAGAACAATCCTACAAACAAGTTTCTCTAAGCGTTTCAAAAAACAATTTTGCAATAAACCTATACACAAAACTTGGATTTAATATTATAGAAGAAAGAGAAACAGATTATTTAATGCTTATTAACTTATAGTTGAAATAAAATTTATAGAGGTGAACTTATGGATAAAATCAAGGTTATATTCTTTGATATGGGAAACACTTTATTGCACTTTCATCATGGCAAATCGGATGATGAAAAGGATGCGTTAGGACTAAAATACTTAACTGAATATCTGAATGAATTTAATTCAAATATTACTTTTGACGAAGTAAAGAACGGCTTTTTTAAAAGCTGGATGGAAGGTATAAGTGATAGAAGCAAAACCTTTATGGAATTTCCTATAGAAGATTTTCTGAATGCTTTTCTTGCTGACTATAGTATAAAACTTAATATGGATGAATGTGTACAAGCTATTAATTTGTTTTATACTGAATATAGGGAGCAGGTTGTCTTTGAAAGCAACCTATACGACACCTTGAAAGAAATAAAAGCTAAAGGTTACAAAATAGGTGTTATTTCAAATACATGTTATTATGATGAGGTTATGAAAGAGTGCTTTAAGAAAGCCGGAATATATGCCTTAATCGATAATTTTACCTTTAGTTATTCATTAAAAATCGGAAAACCGAATATAAAGATATTTAAAACTGCTATTGAAGCCATGGACGTGTTACCTCAGGAGGCAATAATGGTTGGCGATAATTTGACAAGTGATATTAAACCTGCCCTAGACTTAGGTATGAAAGCCATATGGCTGAAGCAAAAAAATAAAAAGATAAATTCTGAAATTAAACCCCATTTGGAAATTCAAAGTGTATCGGAAATACTGAACCATATTTAGAGACAATAAAATAAAACCTAACACCCTGTAAAAGGTATTAGGTTTTATTTTTAAAGTTCTTTTAATGAAAAATTCCCACAGCGCCAACAATTAAAACGACAACTGCAAAAATCATTCTGTAATATGCGAATATCTTCATTGGCTTTTTCTTCAAATAGGAAATAAATTTGTCTATAACCATTAGGGCTACCAAAAATGAAACTACGAAGCCCACAGTTAGCGAAATTATTTCTGCGGAAGTGAGGGCAGTTAAGCCACCGATTTTTAATATCTTTAAAAAGCTCATTCCTACCATAACCGGAATTGCCAAAAAGAAAGAGAACTCCGCTGCGGCAACCGTTGACATTCCCGATATCCATCCGCCTATGATTGTTGAAGCTGATCGCGACATTCCCGGAATTATTGCCAAGCACTGAAACAGTCCCACAACTACTGCTTGTTTCACAGATACATTTAATTCTTTTCCGCTATAATTGCTGCTTCTAAACTTCTTTTCAGCATATATCATCCATATACCGC
>JAEZDX010000217.1 GCA_023417975.1 Bacillota bacterium | reverse complement strand
AGTAGGCTAGTAAAATACTGTGGCATGGTCCATCGTATAACAAAATACTACCGTTCGCTTCGCACATTTCCCAGCCTAAGATAGGAGCTATCTAGGGCTGGCAAACGTCGGGAGTACGAAACGTTAGGCGTAATTCAGTTAATTGCTGAGAACATTAGGAGAAAAGTGAATGAATGAGAATATATATAAATTAATGATAATTATACGTGATTTAGCAAATCAACATTTTTCTAGGGAATATAAGTCCTTGGAAGAAGTTTTGAGTAATGCGAAGGATTTAACAAGAAAACTATGGAGTAATCACCATGGCGAAATTATTACTGAGCTAGAAAATTTAAATCGAATATTGAATAGAGATTATCAACTTTTTTGGTTTGAATGCTTAAAGTTTCCTCCAGCTTGGCCAGAGATGAAAGATTTGAAAGGCAATTCTTATTATAGGAATTATTATGGACTTCCATCTGATTTTAATGAAATAAGCTATCATGATTCTGAAGTTAACAGAGTCTCTTTATCGAATGATTTGGAACTCGAGATAGATTTAATTGAGAACTGGAAGGATGAAGAAAGTGGTTGGAGACAACAGGGATGCAAAGCAAAATTGGTTTTCCATGAAGTTAAGAAAATATTAATTGATGATTTTAAAGATGGTGAACGTGTATTTAAAAGATCAGATTTGAAAGTAAATGATTTGGAAGGCACAACAATTTTTGATTTTATTGAAGTACCTGCAATAGATCATTTTTTAATAGAATTAATGATCGAAAAGAACGGCGAAATTAATGGGAATAGGATTTTTGTTTTGGATACACAGATAGATTCTTATAATAGAGTGACTATAATATGCAAAAACTGGTATGTTCAAAAATACGGCAATCAGCATGATATAGGATTTGCATTTAAAGTTAATGACTAAACTAGAACTACGCCTAACAAAATGTTGACGTTCGCCTTGGCTTAGAGAGTATTTGCATTGGACAAGTATGGCATTGAAATAAATCTTTCAAATAAAGAGAATCTTGAAACAGCGCCAAGATACACCCCCGAGCCTAAGATAAGAGCTATCTAAGGCTCGGAGGCGTCAGCAACACAAAACGTTAGACGAAAACTATGTTTATAGAAAGTGAGCGGAAATTATGAAAAGATTTCCTGAACAAATAAATGGAATAGTAGTGCCGTATGAGAAAGATATAAGTGAACTTAAAGATATGTTAAAAGAGGAAATGCCTTATTATTCAGTAGCTTGTATTGCCTTAGCGTATAAAAGCAGTATTGATTCGTTAAATTCATTAGTAGAATACCTATCTAATAACGATTGGTGTATACGTAGAATGGCTATTGAGGCACTAGGATATCATTCAATGGGTTATTTACAGGCTGACAATCTTATTAAATTTCTCAGTGATAAATCTAGTTATGTAATAAAAGCTACACTTGAAGTGATAAAGGTTCATTCTGTAAATAAAGCAAGAGGTAAAGTTTTAGATTTGATTAAGACTGGTGATGAAGAAATTAGAAAAGAGGCCATAGCCTGTTTGCTTAGTATTAGTAGTGAAGAAGATATCAAACAGATTATACAATTATTTATAAAAGAGAGATCAAAACTAGTAAAGGATGAAGCAGCATGCTTTATTCGGCAAAAGTTAGATAATAATAATTGGAGTATATCAGTAAGATTATTAAAAGAAAGTAATCTGGCACGGCATAGAGTATGGGCTTGCGAATTAATTGGAATATACGGTGACAAAAAGGATATTGAACTGTTGAATCAACTTAAGAATGATAAAGATGGGCATGTAAGGAAAGCTGCTTTTAAGGCAGAAGATAAATTGAAATAAGGGGCGGTCTTCGTCTAACAATGCATTCAAGTTCGCTTTGCATGGAGAGACTGCAAAGCACACCTGCGAAGCTAAGAGAAGAGCTCTCTAAGCTTCTCGGCGTCTTGAATAAGAGACGTTATCTGAAAATTTAAGTCTATTGAAGTTTAGATTACGCAATTAGTTTTTTAGATAGTATTTATATAATGTTCTTTTGTACAGGAAATAAAAGCATTGAGTAAAGAGTGAATAGTAAGTTAATGTAAGTAAAAGGGAAAAATAAAATAGGGAGATAAGCAAGAAAGATGATAAAACATATGTTTAAAGCAGCAAAATTTTTTATAATAGTCGGACATAGTAGTTTAATTATAAAAAAGGAGGGAGATAATCTAGAAAATAAAATTGATTATGCATCATTTATACCCAATATCCCCTTCTATTATCATTTCTTTGATGAAGATAAAAACTATATTAGTGATATGAAAAGTTTAATTAAAAAATTAAAAATAAGGAATGCAGTGATTATTGCTCCTGATGATGCTATAGATCTTGAAGTAGATAGGAAAGTACTTACTGAATTTTTTCTACAATGTGGAGTAAAAAAAGTTCAAATCAAGTCCCAATGCTTTCTCTTAAGTTTAGATAATAAATATATATCTATTTCTAAAACCACAAGAACTTTAATTTTGCAATATATTGTTAATAAAAAAACAATTGTAAAAAAATATTATGACAAGAATTGTATAGATATTGAACAAATTGCATTAGACATAAAAAGTCTTCATGCTGATTGTAGTTATGAAAGTATACCGATATACATAAATAATATGAATAATGATATGGAGAAGTTTAGAAAAATCGGAACATTGGTTTCTTTTACTGGTATTATTTATTACATTATGAACCAAAAGATGAGTGATTAGCTCTTTAACTTTTTTCATTGCACAGTATAAACAAATCAATTTTGGGCTGTAAGTTTAAGAATATAGATAATACAGACTTAAAGCATCAGATAACAAAATATTCAAGTTCGCTTTGCATGGAGAGACTGCAAAGCACACCTGCGAAGCTAAGAGAAGAGCTCTCTAAGCTTCTCGGCGTCTTGAATAAGAGACGTTATCTGCAATACTCTCATACAAAAAGCCCGGCTTTACAATTCAAGTTTGAAGGGAGAAAACATTGTGAGTAATAAAAATGTAGCATATACAAATGAATATAGAACACATCGGAATGAAGTCAGCTATGTATTCAATGAAAAATATAAATGTGATGATGTAGAAACAAAGCTATTATCGGATGGAAAACATACATTAATAACAACTTATTATTCGGATAATAGCTATGAAATATCTAAATATAATATTTTTGCATCAAAAACCGAAGTTATTGACAGTATGAAAAATAAAGTTGCAGAATTTGAAAATATTAATCATGATGGAAGTATCTTCTCTGTAGTTGAACATTCTAATGGGAAGAACTATCTGATTTTTTCTATAGACTTATATGGGTATAGCATTATGGATTTATCAAATTATCATGTTTATCATTATATACCGGAAGAAAGTTTTTTCGGGCATGAAGAAACATTTATTTGGACAGAAGCTTATTATTGCAAAGAAAATAACATTATAGCAGTAGACGGATGTTATTGGGCTTGCCCTTTTAGCACCGAATTCTTTGATTTTTCGAATCCAGAAGAATTACCTTTTGAACGAATATATAGTTCATATGAAATGGAAGGAGAAATAAGCATTGAAAATGATGTAACTCCACTACATTGGAATAGTGATGGGACAATAGTTCTGAGTTGCTATGCTGATGATGAAGGAAAGCACAAAATTGAGAAGACAATAGATATTGTTTCAAGGATAAAGTGATTTCTTATGTGTTGATTTAAATAAAGTAGTCTGATTTAACAAGCAGGTTTAGTGCCTAGAGTACTGCAGATAACAAAATGTTACCGTTCGCCTTGGCTTAGAGAATATTTACATCGGACAAGTATGGTATTGAAATAAATCTTTTAAATTAAGAGAAGCTTAAAACGGGTGCCAAGGCACACCTGCCAGCCTAAGATAGGAGCTATCTAAGGCTGGCAAACGTCGGGAGTACGAAACGTTAGCTGACATTTTAGGCCCATTGAACATTTATCCATGTATTTAGAAATATAGAATAGGTAACAATTGCAAGTTGGTATTGAGTAAGTATTCTTTTATATTTAAAGATAGTGAGGTATGGAAATTATCATGAATGTAAATGAAACAGAATCAAATGATTTATTGATTAATGATATATTTTACAAAACAGGTGGTGTAGAAACAAGAATCCCGTATGACGTATTGAGTGGAAATTGTACTTTGAAGCCTGAAGATAAAGAAATCCAGGATTGGCTTCAGAAAAAAAATATGTTTAAAATTGAATATGTTTACAAAGGAAGATGTATTAACGTAGAGCATGGACATTACTTGGAAGGCATTATTTTATACACCAAGAAGGATGAACTAATTCCAAATAATATGGTACAAATTAAACGAGAATTATACAGTCACTTCGGGTTCGTTGGAATAGATTCAAAAGAGCATAAAGAGTGGAGAATTACTCCCGAAGAATCAATTTTTATAATAAAATTGGAGGATGAATTAAAACGGAAAGCTGATAGTTTTATCTACAGAAAGATGAATGTAAGAGCAAAGGCACTGGGAGCAGGCTTGGAATTTACCTGTTTTGATTTAGCAAAGAATTGGAATGAGGACTATGAATATCGCTTATGTTATTCTGATAAGAATGAACTTAAAAAACATAATGATGATGGCAGTAATCAGCGTTTTAAACAAGAGTTAGAAAAACTTATTTTTAAGAACAATTATTTTGGAATATATGATAACAATTCTCCTATGACACGATTTATTGTAAGAAGATAGTTTGTAATCTTCTTGTATTGATATAAGGAAATAGTTAGAGGTAATTTTACGCACATAGATAGTGAAGAGCCTAAATTATAAGCTAACAAAAAATTTCCGTTCAACTTGAAACTTGAAAATAGGTCGTAGTTGTAAGAAAATCCGAACTAAGTATTATCTAACAAGAGAGGTGAGGTTGAAATGAAGAATAAGATAATTGGATTAATAGTAATTGTTATTTCCTTGATATCTTACGGGATAAACATATCACTTGCATATATTTCAATGTACCTATATGGTTTAAATACAAAACAAGCTATAGATACTTTGGAAATTACCAATTTTATTAATACACCTGTAAGTATCATAACTATTATTTCAGTTCTAATTGGTATATATATTATGTTCAGTACAGATGAAAAAAGTATGTTTAAAAGAATAAGAGAATCGATGAAAAAATGGAATGAAAAATTAAATGATATGTAGAAGTAAATATTTATGAGAACATAAAAACAAGTATTATTTCGGAATTTTCGTTTATTCTAAGCTATATATGAAAATCTTTTGGGGTTTTTCTACTCACATAGAGTGCAAAAGATTTAAAACATCAGATAACAAAATGTCGGCAATACGGAACGGTATCTGAAAGAAAATACAAATATAAGTTCTATTCCGTTCTAGAAAAACTTTCATAAATTGGAGGGAAATAAATGAAGGAAGATTTATTAAAAGAAATTTATAGACAAGTTGACCTCAATGAAAAGGCTTTGCCAATAGTATCACTAGAATTATTTTTCGACGGAAATGATGACATTGGATCTATAGGCTGCAATTTACTTGAACACCCAGGAACAGAAAAGTTTTACTCAGTCCTTAAGAAAATAAGAGATAGAGAAAATGTTCAGGATGTTTTGGTAGAAATCATGGAATTTGACGAAGATGAAAGCATGTGGCCATTTTCCGAACGAGTATACATAATTACCAGTGCGAGTAAAAATGAAATTAGAGATTGGGCAGAAGAATTAGAAATAGATGAGATAGGAAAAGGATATGAATATGGCAAGCCGGTAGAAGCGCCCGTTCAGAAGGAAGGATACCATGTTTACTCTCTTTGGTGGGATTAGTATGTAATTCTACATACCTAAGGATTGAAGTCTTTTTTTGAATTTCACAAACCGAAGATAATTTTACGATAGTATTTTCAATCAGATAACAAAATGTTGCCGTTCGCCTTGGCTTACAGAATATTTGTATCGGACAAGTATGGTATCGAAATAAATCTTTCAAATCAAGAGAATCTTGAAACCAGCGCCAAGGCACGCCCCCGAACCTAAGATAAGAGCTATCTAAGGTTCGGAGGCGTGGGCAACACGAAACGTTATACGTAATTTTAAATGAACAGAGTTATAACCTGAAAGCTTTTTATTTATTTTTGAAATCTTTAATAGAAAAAGATGCAGTTAAAGCATGGAGGGTAAGTAAGTATGGATAAAATATGCGCTGATTCAGTAAAAACAATATATGGATATGATGAACTAAGCATTATTATGAACGATAATCCATTGGATATCTTTTTATCAGAAAAAACAGGAGTTTCTGAAATCATAGGATTATATCCAGCATGGGGGAACTCTCTGATTTGGAAAGCAGAAAGTGAATTTATATGGGAGTTGTTAAACGAACAAAACAAAACACTTAATGTTCCGATATTATTATGTACTGATGATTTGGATTTATCTTGTTTCGTTTTAGTTGCAAAAACAAGTTTTGATGATAAACATGTATATTGGGAAAAGATAGGCTGCATTTCATATGAGCATTATGATTTAAGTAAGGAAATCAGGTCTGGAATCTTGGATATAGAATCATGGTCTGATGACGATTTTGAAAAATATGGCGGTACATTAGCTTGGTGTGGCATTAATGATGCAGAATGGAAATCATGGATTTCTGAAAATTGGCATGAAGAACAAACGCGTAGGTTACATAACTACACATATAAATATTATCAAAATGATGAAAATGTTGATTGGTATAAAATACCTAAGCTTGTTTTTTTAAAGGAAGATTATCTTAAATGTTTAGAGAAGTTCAAAATGGAACTATAAAGATATATATCCGTTCGCTTCGCACATTTCCCAATCTAAGATAGGACTATCTAAGGTTGGGAAACGTCGGCAACACGGAACGTTATCTGAAAGTGTCCAGAAAGAAAAGTGGAGGAATATTATGGAAAATATTAATGAAAGTTTAAGGTTTGACGGTGAAAAAGAAATAATTCAGAGTACAGGAAAAAAATTATGGAATCCAAAGGGTTTTTTAATTCTTAGTGTCTTATTTTCATTTCTACCAGCTTCAGTTTTATATTCTTTAAATTATGGTAGGTTAGGATTATCCAAGAAGAGGAATATATCTCTAGTTGTCTCATTTGTTATATTTATAGTAATGATTTCAATGGTGTTTGTAATTAATGGTAGTATTATGAAGAGCATTTTCTATGGTGTAAATATAGGTGCAGCAATTTTTATGAATAATAATCAAGCCAAGATATTTGAAAATCATTTGAAAAATGGCGGAAAAAAAGCATCATATATTGTTCCAACATTAGCTAGTATAGTTTTTGCAGCATTGATATTGTTATCGGCGATTTACTCAGCTAATATACCTGAACAAAAATTATTATTTAAAGGCAATGAATTATATTACACTGAGAGGATACCAAAGCAAGATGTTGAAAAATTAGGAATTTATTTAAGTGAACAAGGTTTCTTTAATGAAAATCGAAAAGCTTCTGTTAAGATAGATAAACTGTCGAATACATATAAGCTCTCTTTAATAATAGATAAGACCCGCATAGAGGATAGGGGATTGGAGCAGTCTGCTAAAGACATGATAAACGAATTGTGCCAAAATGTGTTCAATGATAATAAAGTGGAAATTGTTTTTTGTGATAATGTATTCAAGCCATTAAAGACAATATCCAAATAAGATTTTTAGTAGTACATGATATAGGTTGGACAGTTATTAAAAGGCTTGCACCTTCATATAGCAAAATACTCCCGTTCGCTTCGCACGTTTGCCTGCCTAAGATATGAGTTATCTAAGGCTAGGAGGCGTCGGCAACAAGAAACGTTGTGCGTAATAGCGTTGATAAAAAGCGGAAACATTAACAAATTTATATTTTAGGGGGAATATGTCTTGGAAAAATCACTATGTTTAAAATTCAAATACTCTGAAAAAGAGTATGCAGAAGCTGTGAAATGGTATTATTCACAATCTTTAAATATAAAGTTGGATGTAGTAATTTCTGTGATATTAATATGTTTTGGAAGTATATTATGGATTTCGGGAAGTGAATCAATTCTTAATAAACTTCTTGTGTTATTAGGGTGTATCTTATTACTTATGATAGTTTTTGCTTTATACGTGAATCCCAAACGAACTTTTAGGCAGGAACCTAAATTTCGAGATGAATATAATCTTAGATTTAATGATGAAGGAATTCTATTTGAGACTGAACATATAAATTCAACTATCGCATGGAATCATTATTCACAAGCAAAGGAAAATAAAGATTTCTTCTATCTTATTTATGGCAAATATATGTTTACTATAATTCCTAAAAGGGCTTTTATGAATAAGGAAGAGGAGGAGGAATTCAGAAAGTTGGTCGTAGGAAGATTAGAAAAGAAATAGAAATAATTATAAAGATACATAGTGCCTGATGCTACTAGGCATAACAAAATGTTGCCGTTCACCTTGGGCTAGAGAGTATTTTAACCGGACAAGTATGGTATCAAAATAATTCTTTCAAATCAAGACAACCTTGAAACCGGGACCAAGGCACACCTTCGAGCCTAAGATAAGAGTTATCTAAGGCTCGGGGGCGTCGGGAGCACCAAACGTTATCTGAAATTTTAAGTCTAAGAAAGTTTGCGGTAAAGGACCCCATTATATAAAAAAAGGTGAAAAATAAACAATGTATATAAAGGAGTTTTATGATGGATATAATGAAATTAATGTATAAGATAAGATATACTTTTTCAAAGCAAATTGAAATTGAGGGAATTACTTTTCCTGATAAAAATCTAGCCATTGCATTAATTCAGGCGGGAAAAGATTATAATTTTGGTAGGGATATAAAGGAAAAAGGGTATAATTGCATAAAGCAAATTGAATCCTTTAGTCTAAACAAAATGAAGGATATCAATCTTGAAGGACTACAGTACTTACCTAATATATTGCGATTATACATACGTAAGAGTGAAGTAGCAAATATTAAACCATTATCACAAATGTCTTCTTTGGAAGAATTAGAAGTAACTTGGAGCAAAGGTATTGATTATCGGTTATTAACTAGCCTGTATAATCTTAAATCCATAATAATTACCGATGAAGAACTAAAAGATATTTCCTTTCTTGAAAGCTTTACTTAATTAGAAAGTATTGATATTCTTTCAAACAATATTGAAGATATTTCTTCATTAAGATATTTAAAAAGTTTAAAACGTTTAGATCTAAGTGGGAATCCAATTTCAGATTGCACGCCTTTAAGTGAACTAGAAAATCTGGAGGAGCTAGCATTAGCAAGTTGTAACATAACAAATATTGAATTTGTATCAAAACTTAAAAACTTAAGAGAACTTATTTTGGAGGAGAACAATATTGGGGATTTAAGTCCTCTCAAGCAATTGTCAAATCTAGAAGAATTATATTTGAATGATGATGGAAAGAATGTTGCAGCCATTTATAAATCAGGTAATGAACACAATTATTCAGACTGAATAAAATTTCTAGATTAGGCCAAAAGTTTTGTACTCACAGTTCCCATATTGACTTTCTAAATGTCTGAAGTTATTCTGTTAAGCACATTAAATTAAATTCTTGGAAACTGCCTCAACTATAAAAATATGTAAAGACTTAAAACTCCGGATAACAAAATGTTGCCGTTCGACAGAGCTTAGATAGTATCTGCGTCGGACAAGTATGGCATTGAAATAAATCTTTCATATTAAGAGAATCTTAATTCAATCTTGGTATTCCTTATGGGTCTCATTAGAAGCGGAGCCTGTGGTATTACTCTGTTGTTATTTCTTAGTATGGAACTTGATAGTAATAAGGAGAGAAAAGATGAGTAAATCAAAACAGTTTTGGTTTTACGTTGATAAGGATTTAAAAGATGTAACGCACGATTTGGAAAAGGTACTTTCACTACCGGAATATAACTGGGATTATGAGGATACGTGGGAATGGTGTGAAGCTAAGGATGAGAATACAAAAATATATTTTGATATTGCTAGAGAACACGATTGGGGAGAGCCAATATATTCAGCTCCGATTCTTCTTATTATAAGAAGAGAAGGAAGAGAATGTTCAGGTGATGAGATTATTGATATTGGTACAAAAATAGCAGGAACTCTGGGCGTTGATGTTCATTATGGATATATACTTTATTTAGATGACTCAAAGTATCAGATTGACGAAGAATTAATTATTTACTCAGCTAAAACTGAATAAAGTATCAAAACATTCTCTATAAGTACCAAGTTAAGATGTTTCTTTGAAACTTAAATTTATCCTAATAATGTAGGGAGTGTGCTGTACAGCGACTAACAATGCATTGATGATAAAGGAGAGAGAGAAATGCGGTATCATATGGGCTTTGGAGATACAAATTTTATTGGAGTGGTAAATGCAGATAAATATACTTCATTTGTAGATGGAGATTGGGATCTAAAAATGTTATTACAGCACTTCGCAAATGAAATGCAGAGAGGTTGTATCCTAGTCTTTCAGATGACTGAAGAAGGCATTGAGCATTCTTGGAATGTAGACGTCGAAGTTGGAGTCGATTTAACTCAACAAACATGCTTTAGAAAGGATGTTGGATATATAGAAGTGACGGACAACCAATTGTTTTTGGTTGATTATGATTGTCTTACAATGGGAGCGCAGTTTTCAGACGAGAAAGTACCGGATGAAAATTGTTCAAAGTATAAAGTCAATATAGAAAATGGGTTTTATAAAGTTGAGGTCATTCAATTTTACAATGTAGACAAAGATGAATATATTGGAAATAGTAATGCGGATATAATATTGAATTTTACAAGGGTGGAGGATTTTATACAAAAAATTAATCAGGTATTTTGGTGTACTTATTAATTTAAAGTTCAGTTCTATTCTTATAGATATGCTGTTTACATTAAATTGTTTTGGGTTTTTATTACGCATATAGAGAGCAAAAGAATTAAAAAGCGTTAAGGAGGATTAAGATTTCCTTTAAGAAGGATATTTTTTATTCAAGTTTTGTTGAAGATATATATTCTTTACTTTTCCAGTCTGGATTCAATTTTAAAAGTGGATACTGGTTTAGCGAAGATATGACATTGGAGCAAATTATTAAATGGAATCAAAAGCACCTTCAAAACAAGTTTAGTCTTGGTTTTACGCAACATGTAAAATACGACTATAAGCAAATACTTTTAGATACAGATATTTTTAGTGAAATGCGGGTGTATTGGATGTATTCAAATGATAGAATTCATTTAAATATAATTATACCTGAATCTGATGTTTTACATATTGAAGGAAAGCATTGTTTTTTCCTGGAGAGCAAGATAAAGCCTATTCTTGCCGCTTCCTGCAGCATATGGGACACTAGACTAGTCTCAGCAATCCAAACTCGTTTGGAATTACAAGATGGAATTGATTTAGAGGAAATAGAACAAGGGCATTTACCTCTCATCAACCCATTTTGCATCATAAGTAATGATATTGCTAAAAGATTTGAATTTTCATTAAAGAGCAATTTAACCTGTAAGTATTTAAATAAAAATGGTGTGTTGATAGTAGATAATACATTATTAACAGAATAATGTATTTCGTTATTTTATTTCAGAAAATTCTTTTAATAAGTATTGATTAAAGAATAGATGGATTAGTCTTAATTCAGAGGATAGTTAATACGATCGGAGAGAAAAATATGAGAAAACAAAATCCACGATATGTTACAAAGAAAGCAATAAATAGTCTTGTTGAAAAATTAGATTTACCAAGTCCAGATGAATATGAGCAGGATTGGGAATATGTAGTAGCTAATACTGAAAGAATTGATGAATTTATTGACTTTTACAAAAACAATTCATTAAGTAATGAAGAAAAGTTTGCTTTAATGATAATAATTATATCTTCTTATAATGATTTGCTCGAAAAAGAAAGGAATATTAGAACCCAATGGGATAGGATTAATTACTATCTTTTAGAGGATTATGATATTCATTTAAATACTATTTTATATTGGTCTCTACCAGAAACAGGCGATATTGAAGATTGCTTTGCTATAACGCCTTATATGAGAAAATTATTATTAGGTAAAAAACTAAAACCGTAATTCAACAAATAAATTAATTGGTATAATTCAAATTCTTATTGTGTGAAACAAATTTGTTTTTGAATTGATTCAACTCAAAGAATAGAGACTAAAGCAGCGTATAACAAAAATTATCCGTCCAGCTTGGCTAGAAAAGACAGTCAAGCTACACCTGGGAAGCTAAGAAAAGAGCTTTCTAAGCTTCTCGACATCGGAAATTAGAAACGTTATCTGAAATTTTTAAATCTATGAAAGTTTTGGTTACGCAGTTAACTTTTTTGAATTTTGAAAATAGGTCGCAATTGTAAAAATATGATGAACTAACATAGGAGATATTTCATGGGGAAAAGAAAAAAAATTAAAAAACAAAAGAGAGTTGAATTAAGCAAAACTGAGAGGTTTGTGAAAAGAGTTATAAAAAAACTATTTATGTTTCTGGCAATATTCCCGTTCTCTTTTGTAATATTAAATTTTGGTTTTTATTCTAATGTAAATATATCGGTAGAATTATACTTTTTAATCATTTACGTAACAGCCTTGGCTATTGCCTTGTATATTTGTTTTGGAATGTATTACAGTTTGCATGTAGATAAGGCATGGAATAGTAAGAAAATAAAGAGTTCATTGCTTATATGGTTAGCGAGAACTGCTTTCACAATAATCTTAATTATTGATATAAAGACCTTTGTTTTTCCAATGACATTAGATGTGCCAGGACTTGTTACAACGAATTATAAAAAAATAAACGGGGTTGTAAAATCTATAAAAACAAATGATTATGAAAGAGAAACTGGAGGTAGACGAGGCAAATGGTATGAGAAGATTAAATATATATATTTTACACAACAAACATCTGACAAAACAATAAAAATAACATTTCATGCTAATGCTAATAAGCCAGATATAGGATATAACATCAAAACTGTATATTATCTCCCTCATACAAAATGGGGAATGAAGGCGGAATAAGATAATTGATTACTTCGTAAATTTCTTTTATTGTAGTCTGTATGTATAAAATTATTTTGTGTTTTCCTTACTTGTATGGAGAGCAAAAGAATTAAATCATCAGATAAACCAACTAATGTAGGTCAAAATGTTGCCGTTCGCCTTGGCTTATAGAATATTTGTATTGGAAAAGTATGGTGTTTAAGTAAAGCTTTCAAATTAAGAGAATCTTGAAGCGGGCGCCAAGGCATATCTCTGAGCCTAAGATATGAGCTATCAAAGGCTGAGGAACATCTTGAATCCGAGAACGTTATACGTAACTTTGATGATAGAAAGCGATTGAATAAAGGTCTTTCAATTATCATGCTAAGATGTTATTGATAAAATGTTAACTAAAATAGTTTGATAGTCATATCAGAATTATAGAAATGAGGAAATGTGAATGAGTTTAATGGTCAGTCTTATATCAAAAGACGAGAGTCTTGACACTGATGAACTTGAAAAACAGATAACTCCACCACATAATTTTTTATTTGGTGTTGAAGTCTGTCGGAAAGAATTATGGGGTGGGAAAGTTGTAAGTGAACTTGGATGCCATATGATTTACTCATTAAGAGATATTGACATTTTTGCATTTGATGAGGACTTAGAAGAACTGAAGAGAGAACTAAATATTATTTTAGATAATATTGAAATTTTTGATAATAAAGAAACTGGAGACGACTATGTTGAATTCAGAGTAAAAAATGCGTTAGAGGCAATAAAGGTCGCTGAAAAGTATAAGGATGTTGGGGTTTGGATTGGTTAAAAAGGTTCAGGAACGTCTTCAGTGCGAGAACGTTATGTGAAATATGTCATTTGAAGAAAGTGCATTTTCTACAAAGTGTTAAGGGGTGAATATGATGAGCGGCTATTGCGAATTTTCTTTTTTGCTTCCGATATATGAGCTGTTGGATGAGGAAGATGAAGTATTGGGTAAGGAATTAGTAGAAATTTGTAATGTTATTGATATAAAGATTGATATGAATTTTTTAATAAAAAAATACGACTCGTATGGAATGGGATTACATCCAAATGGTAGCGGTGATATTTTAGTTTTTTATAATAATAGAAATTCAGAGATATTTATTACGCTTGATTTATATAATGGATGGACAGATCAAAACAACATGATAGGACTGGGAATACGATGTCCTATGTATCTCAGTTTAAAAGTTAAGGAGTTTTTAATAGAGTTGTATCATAAAGGAGTACCTCGTAGTGATTTTATTGAATCTGTGGGAGATAAATTGAAAAATGAAATAATGGAGAATAATTTTCCTAAGGCAATTTTAGATTGCAATGGGACTTACAATCAACGAATTGAGTATTATGTAGATGGTGTTTTGCAAAGTACTGTTGGATAATGTGAAATAAAAACAAGAAGAATTTGGCGTGAAATTTGAAAGTAGTGCTTGCCATACTTCATATAATAAAATACTCTCGTTCCCTTTGTACGTTTGCCAGCCTAAGATATGAGCTGTCTGAGTCTCGGGGGGAGTCGGCATCATGAAACGTTAGTTAAAATTAATATAAAGTGAGGTAATATTATGGAAGTTAAAAATGCTATTAAAGCATATGCGAAATCATACTTAACAGTCTTTAAGGAAAAGCCTAGTGTTTATAGATACTATAATGTTGATGAATCTAAAGCCATCGATATATTATCAGTTCAATATTATGAGTATCCAGAAATTATGTTTTATTCTACACTTGGATTGGCTAACACTGATTTTGGTATAGTAAGTGGCAATAAAAGCTTACGCGTTGAATTAATTTGTGCATTCTATAAAGAATATAAAGAAGCACCTAATTTGCTGGCACAATCTGCATTTGAGTGCATTGATGCAGGAGGTATTAAACCCAATTTTATAATTTCTGATATTGGAAAAGAAAATGGACTTATTGAACTTCCAGATATATGGGTTAAATTTCCTAATCTACTACGGGAGAGCAATCTATCCTACGAGTTTGACGATTTACATATCTCTGTACTTCAAATCTTACCTATATCGCAAAGCGAAAAAAAGATTATATTTGATAAATCCGCTGAAATATTAGAGAATCTATTTATAGAAAATGATATTGATCAGTTTCAAAGCAATAGAGTAAGTATTAATTAATTTTGGTGTATTGTAGTATACGGTCAAGACAGGAGGTGTATACTTTGACAAAAAGAATTAAAGTTGGAAACATATATGGGATAGCATTACCAAATGGCAAGTTTGCCTTTGGGAGGATTTTGCGAGATGCAGGAATCGCAGTCTACAGTCATATAGGGAATGATATTACTGATTTACCAATCACTGAGGAATATCAATTTATTGTAGGAATTTATAAAACGGATATTAATAAGGATTTAGTCTATATAAAAAACATTCCGTTTGAAACCGAAGAAAATGAGTGGCCGCCACCTTGCTATATTCACGATATAATTAGTGATAAATACGAGATATATTACAAAGGAGAAATATCACCGTCTTCTAAAGAACGCTGTGTAGGTTTGGAGAGAGCGGCTGTTTGGCATACTAATCATATAATTGATAGAGTTATGGGTGGTGACAAATGGGGTGGAATTTTAGAGGATTTACTTGATTAGATACAATTTCTACTTAGCTTGAAAAGACAGCCAAGCTAAATCTGAGAAGCTAAGAAAAGAGTTATTTAAGCTTCTCGGCATCGGCGACACGAACAAAATATTGCCGTTGGCCTTGGTTTAGAAAATATTTACAATGGACAAGTATATTATCGAAATAAACTTTTCAAATTGAGTAAATTTTGAAATGAGCCAATGAACACCTCCGAGTTTAAGATAGGAGTTATCTAAGGCTTCAGTGCGTCAACGACATGAAATGTTAGACGTAATTTTAAAAGCAGAGCATCAGCTTGAAAGTTTTTTAAGATTTTATTATGTAGATATATAATTACAAAAGGAGACTATAAATGTTTAGATTAAATAATGTTGAATTTGAAATTGATGATACTGAATCTATATTTTATATTGATAATAAAAATGAAAATGGGATTAGATTTGCACTTGATGTAGATTGTCAATCGGCAGAATATGATGGGTGGGATTTAGCACCATCCATATGTATTAATTTTTTTAACACAAATGCTAAGAATATACATGACTTAATTGGAATAGAGGTGTTCGTGAATAGTTTAGAAGAGTCTGATGATAGAGAAGATACATTATATTTGTTTGAGCATGAGCCTTTTGAAAAGTATAGTTTTAAAATTCTTGAAAGTAAAGATGGTAAGGTTCATGTATTCTGTAAAGGCGTTGCAGTAACCGATGGATATTCAGAACCATATATATCTGCACCATTTGAATTAGATGCCTGGATTAGGGTCAACCTGATGGAGTAGCCAAAGCACATCCCTTCACCAAGCTAATTCTGGCTAGGTTCAGGAACGTCTTGAATGTGAAATGTTATATGCAATTTAATGATAATGAGTAATTTATCTAAGTTTACATATGGCTTTATTTAAAAGTTATTACAATGGGAGAAGTGTCGTGCATTTAAAGAGGGAGGATTTATGAAAAGTGAAATTTAAATATGAAAATTTTTCATGTGATGTTGATACATTTTATAAAGATAAGGATATTATGATTAGATTTTATGATAGTTCTAAAGAGCATGAAGAAGACGAAATTGTTAATCTTGTTTTAGTCGATCCCGGGTATGGTTATCTTCTCTTGAAGATAAAAGGTGATTCAGGATTATTAAGTGGCTTTTTAGATGAAAAAATATTTTCCACAGATGAGATTGTAGAGGCTGCAATTGAGTTTCTAGAAAATCTATCACCAATAGGAAGAAGTGGCTATGTACCTCATCATGTAAACCGAGTGAGGCTAACAAGTTTTGTTGAATACAATGGAGAGTATTAATGTCCCAAAAGAAATAAGCTGAACTCAAAGTATAGTGGCTAAAGGTACGCATAACATTGCATTCAAGTTTACCTTGGCAATTTAGGGTCGAGCCTTCGGAGAAGCTAAGGCACATCCCCCAGCCTAAGATGAGGCCTATCTATCTAGGCATGGCAAACATTGGGAGTATAAAACGATATGCGACATTAGTATAAGGAGAAGAGGCAATGAAGGTGTTTGAACGAACAAGCGATTTTGAAGTATGGCTGGATGAGAACTATTGGTTTGAGGATGGATATGTCGCTCAAATTACAACTCATAAAAATATAGACTTAGTGGAAATACGGATTGGATATCAAATTGAAGGTACACTTGAAGGTGGAACACCAATTACTCTCAAGGAATATATTATCAAGGCTAGCAAGGTAAAATTATGGACATTCAATGATAAAACTATTTTTAATCCGGATAATTGTATTTCTGGAATAGATATAATTGATGATTGCACAGGAATTGGAATTGAATTTGATGTTCCTGAATTGATAAAACTTATATGCGAAAGTATTACCGTTGAAGGTCCTTTTCTAAAGAAATCAATACGTAAACCATGGGTTAGTGAAAGAGATGTGTTTTTTTATATTAAGGAGGGTCAAATTCCGAAGCCTTCCGAATGGATTCAGTGGCTAGCAGAAATGGGATTTAATGTTTCATGGAGGCATGGTGGAAGTGAAGCAAAGATAGTAGAAGGAGTTCCTTATCCTGATTATGCTGGGTGGCTCTTACAAGAAACTCATAAAATACCGACTACACAATTTGGTATACTGTTTACCAATATAGGATTTGATAAAGGAATGGTCTCCTTAAGCATAAAAAAATATGATGATCACATAGATGAATTGTGGAACGCTTTAAATAAGGCTCTATCTAAAAAGATACGTAAAATAGAGGTTTTGTGTGGTAATTGTAGGTTTAATGGTAGTGAATGGATAGAATATCTTAATTTAAAAAAAATTCCAGAGGATATGTATGGTTGGAAGTAAAACGTCGCATAGCAAAACATTCAAGTTTACTTTGACTTAATTATGGTCAAGCCTTCGGAACAGCCAAAGTACATTCCTTCACTAAGCTAAGTCTAGCTAGGTTCAGAAGCGGCTTGAGGGCGAGAACGTTACACGAAAATAAGTTGATTAGGAGAATATTATTATGAATGAAAATACTTTAGAAGAAGGAAAGAGATTTCTAATTTCTTATGTGAAGAATAAAAATATCAATTATGAAACTATACATCCTTGGCGTAGGAGTTAGGAATTTATTGTTTTACACTCATTTAGAGTCGAAGGCTACGTTAACAAGATATTGGATGGTGAAGCGCAAGTCCTATCACATGAAGAGATGTTAACTACTAGATTAGCTGCAATACTTCATGACATTGGGAGAGTTCATAAGAGGGAAGAACATGCATTATTAGGAAGAGATATTGTACATAATTGGTTGAAAGAAAATCAAATAATATTCAATAGCATCAAAGAACCGGATAGATTGTTACATCTAATAGAAAGACATTCAAATAAAGAAGATGATGATTTGGACTACTGCTTGCAAGTGTTAAAAGATGCTGATATTTTAGATGAAATTGGAGTGATGTCAGTATTTATGGCATCTAATTGGATAGACAGGAGTAATTCGTATTTTTTTCAAATGCTTTCTAATAGAGTAGAGAAAGTTGAAATAAGTTTTTGCGATAATGGATTTAGGTTATTAAACACTGAAACTGCAAAATCAATTCTAGCTGAAAAAAGGAAGTTTATAGAACTCTTAGATAAGCAGTTAAAAGGTGAGTTATACGGGACAGAAATGTTTGGTGAAGTTAATATTGAAAAGTATTTTCGAGACCTCGTATAACAAAAAATTCCGTTTATATAGTTGAGTGTAAGAATATAATAAATTATATACTTTAGGGGTGGATACTTAATGAGCTTAAAATATAGAAATAATCACATTAATGTTGGAAAAGAAGATAGTCCCTATTATTTAGAAAAACCAACTGAATATGTTTCTCTAACTGATAAAATAGTTTCATTAATGATTTGCATAATTGCATTAGGGTTATATTGTTACTTTAGACGAACTGAGTTTTTTTCATTAAAATCATTTGTTTTTGACTTTGTTTCAGTTGTTTTATTTTTAGCATGTATTATTACCATAACTATTCACTTAATAGGCAATAGTCTTAAGTTGAAATTAATAACACTTATCAGCTTTGAAGAAGCATTGTTGTTTAGTTATATAATTTATTTCATTACATTTTTTGTGCTTCGTAGTTTAATAGGATTTGTAAATGATAATGTAATAGCTCTTTATTTTATCTTGCTTATATTGTTCTTGTTCTTATCATCAAAATTTTATATGCCAGTCGTAACTAAAAAGCTGGGTGCATTACTTAGCAAAACAGTTAAAAAAATTATAAAGGTTTGTTTTTATCTTTCTGCCTTATCCATAATAATTCTTAATGATATCTTTAATAAATTCAATATGTCCAAAGTTATTTTCTTAATAATTATGACTATTTTTACTGTTACAGCATTATATAATTCTGTCAATGCATATCTAATATTTAAATATTATATTAACAAGGACAAAATGGATAAATACTAGCAGTTAATAAGTTTAACAAAGTTATAAAATTATTAGCAAAGTTAATAAGGAAGCTAAATTGTGAGGGTTAATTCAGTATTTATAATACGTATAGATTATAAAGGAAATGGAACTTCAAATAACAAAATGCTCCAGTTAGCTTTGCATGAAAAGACTGCAAAGCACACCTGCCAGCCTAAGATAGGAGCTATCTAAAGCTCTCGGCGTCAGGACTACGAAACGTTATTTGACATTTTAAATCTATTAAAGTGTATGGTTACGCATAACATTTTTTATACAAAGTAAGTGGAGGAAATTATGGGAAGTAAGGATAAATGGCTTAGTTTATTTAATAGTTCTAATCTTGATATTAGGATACGAGCAGCAAGAAATCTATTGAGATATCATAAAAATATGCCAATGAATGTTCTGCTGGAAATTCTTGATGAATTACATTACAAAGGATTAGGAGCAGATACAGAGCGAGTAATTTTAGAACGTAGAGATCCTAACCTTCGCTTGGAGATGTTAAAACGAGTATCTTCATCAAGTCAATTTGTGAGAGAAGTAGTATGTAGGTATCTGAAAGTATGCAAAAATAAAGATGATTTACCTATTTTGTTAAGTTCACTTCAAGATGAAAATAATATGGTTAGATTATGTGCAATTGGTGCTATCCGGGAAATAAATGAACCCTCTTGTGCTGAGAAGCTGTTCACTTCTTATAAATTATTTATTGAAAATGAAATAGATGACCTTAATGACAGTAATGTAAAATGGTTTATATATTGCTTGGAATCTCAATTAAAAAGATTTGGAATTAACTAAGGAGTGAGAAATTATGCTATCAAATACAACATTAGGACAGTTGCAATTATTCGAACACATAGATAATAATGTTGCCATTTTATTATTAAATAACAATTTAGTGGCAGATGGAAATGTGCACATTTTTATAACAAAGGATAGTCTGGATAAATGGATTTCTGAGAGTAAAGAAGAAATGGAAAATAAAAAAATCACTTATTACAATGATAGGTTAGGAAAAGTACTAGATTATGTTATCCAAAATGAAAATATAAAAGGACTTATTATTGATGGGTTAGCTCCAACAGCTTTGTATATAACACATGAAGATTTACAACCACTAAAAGATTTAGTTGATAGTTTTTGTATTATGTATGCATGTGTATGTAATAAAATTGATAAAGTCAAAACTGCGGAATTAATGGCTAATAAAGAAATATATTTTATCGGGGAAATGCCGACATTAAAGAAAGGGAGTACCTTTGGGATTGAAACAATAAAAAGAAAAGAAAACAATATAGAGTATGAATCAATAAAGGTTTTTTTAATTGGTGAACATGCACAAAAATATAATAAGAATAATAAAACTATAACGAAATCTAGTTTATATGATTTGGCTTGGTTTTATCAAGGAATGTTTCAAATTATTATTGAACCACATTGTAATTATTGGGTAGAACTTAAAACAGAGGACATAATTAAAAAGTGTTAAATATCACCCATTTTTTATTTTCTTAGATTGGGGGAAAGCAAATGATACATATTGAGGATATGGAAGCAAAACATTTGGATATTTTAATCTCGGAATACAATTGGGATAATGGATTTGGTGTTCCTCAAATGGTTGTTGATAATAAAAATTGCGAATTAGCAACAGCTTTAAAGATCTTTTATTTAGCAGATGGTTACTCATATCTACAGCAAACTAAACATGAAAATAGTAAGTGGTATCAATTTGTGTCATGTTTATTTGATAGAATTTTATCAGGGGATTTCAAAGTAGGAAATTTATCTTATAAAATTTCCTTAACTAAAACACAAATATACAAGCTAAGAAAGGGTAATATCCCTGAAGTATTTTTGACTGATATCTAATTAACAGACGGATTAAATGCAAAATACCGTGTATTATTGGAGGAAGAAATGAAAAAAATCCTGAAAGAAGATTTAATAATTAGAAATTCGTTCAAACTGCCATTTTCAGGTAGTGAGATATGGGGTGAAGAATTAGATGGACTGAACATATATACAGATGTGGTAATAAATAAATTCATGAGAGATATGGTTACTATCAGAAAGCCATCCTCTCCAGGCTTAATTGCAATCCATCTAAATGAAACCTTAGTGGAAGAAAACCTAGTTAATATTATTGTTACTGAATTAAAAAAAGCAGAAAACTCAATACAAAAGGTGGTCTTTGTTGGACTTAATCGTACTTCTCAAAAACTAATGAAAGCTTCAATAGAAATAGTAGGTGTTTCTTTTGTGTATACTTTCATTAACGATTATGAGAAAGCAAAAGAGTGGTTGGTAAATAAAAACAGATAACTCAAAGAAATTTCGTCCGGCTTGGTTTGAAAAAATGGACAAACTACACCTGCGGCATTAAGCCAAGTTTAGATAAATGTTTCTATGTCGAAGATTCAGAATGTTATGGAAAATTAATATTTGTATTACACCGGGAGGAGAAAGATTGATGAAATGGAAATGGGATGAAAATAGTATTTTAAGTAAATATACACAATACACACCATGTAAAAATATATTTCAAGCCGTATGTAATGAGATTGGTAGGTATTATGAAGAGAAAGGCTTTACTTATTCGAAATCAAGTCCGAAAATTACATTTAAGAATAAATTTATTAAATTAGAGATAGGATTGTGGTCGAGTTCTTATAATACCCCTGGTAAAGACGTATTACTTGAGATTATTCCATCATTTTTTTCTTTAGGCTTAGCCCAAAAGGACAAGGAAAGCGGAGTAAAAAGTAAAGGCTACTTATTTGGATATCCTGAAATATTCGTTTACTCAGCACCTGATAAGAAGCCGGGGACTGTAGTGGTCAAACAGATTCTTAATGAAACTATTGAGCGGTTTGAAGAATGGAATTCAGAAGCTATATTAAAAATTGGACATGTATGTAATATATACGGAATAACAGAGGATGATTTTATTAAAATAGTTAACTTTATTGACAATGAGATTATGAAGTATATTGAAGTGTTTGAGGATGCCAAAATGCTGGAACAATTTATTATTAGCGCAGATTTTAAAAGGATTAGCTACTTTAAAAAATCCCGACTTAAGGAATATATTGAGATAACATTTCTAGATGAAAAAGAGCGACTTATAAATATATTAGAAAATAAAATTAATTGTTTAATACAGCATGAGAATGCTTAATGTATTAACTTGGACTAACAAAATGTTATATTACATTTTAAATCTAAATAAGTGATGGTTATAAGGGTGGTTTTTAATGAGATACAAAGCAAATTCATTGGAAAGAAAATGTATTAAAACTGAATGTGAATGTAAAAAATGTTCATTTAATGGTGTTGAGGGAATGTGCAGTGGGTGTATTGAATGCTTTGAGCATAAAACAATGGCTCCGGTAACAAAATGTAACATTATAAAAAAAGGAACCTGGTCTGGTTTTTGCGCAGTAAATTTGAAAGATTTATATATGATTAGTATACCAATGGGTATTTGTGATGTACCTGAGTATTTTTGTATAAGCAAGGATGAATTTGACACTTTTGATGAATGGAAGGATGATGCTTCAAAGATACTGGAAATTGAGAACAGATAGGCAAGCTACATCTGCGACACTAAGCCAAGTCTGGCTAAGTTTCAGGAATGTCTTGAATGGGAAAAGATGTATGAAACACTATTGATAATAAATTCTAATATGAGAGGTTTAAATGAGAAACAAGAAAATAAAAGAAATATTAAAGCCAACAGAAGTACAATTAAAACTCTTTGCACAACATATAGCTAATTGCCATAGCTGGTATAAACATCTACCACTTATTACTGGAGGGAGTTTTGTTGTATTCTTGGATATTAACGCTGGTATTAATTATCCTAACTTTCATCCTAAATTGCCATATGGTAATTCTGCTGAAAAATATAAGGAAGCTTTTGGGTGTTTAAATTATTGTTACAAAACTAATTCTAAGGAAAGTTGGCAATTTGATAATAATTCGATAGTTAAAAATCCTTTTGTAGCTGACAACATAGGATTTTCCAATTATATGTTGGACAAGTGTAGTTTTAAATTATATCCATTTATTTCAGAGGAATTTGTAGAAACATATGAATACCATAAAAATGGATTTGAAAAAATTAGAAATGGAGAGTACCATCCATATGGAAAACAACTACTAAAATTGGAAAAGTTACATTTTAAAAAGGTACAATTATGGGAAAACCTTACTGAGGAAGAAATGGAAACTATCATCTCCATAAGTGATTATTCTGTTTATAAAAGTAGTATTAGCGATAAAATGAATGACTATATTAATGCTGAGGAAGAAGAGTTGGGATTACTGGAGCAGCTAAGATTTGAAGAGAATAAAAAGATAAAGACAGCATTGGAAAATTTAATAAAAGTATGGAGGTAATACAATGTCTAGAGATTTAAAGGCTGAGTTAAAAAAGGCAATTAGTAAACATTACAGTACCCTTAAATTACAGTTTCCTATGGAAGAGTTTTATGGATACTCCCTTTATTCAAGTGATGATATTAGCAGTTTGGGACCTGTAGCAAATAGATTAAGTGTAATTGAAGAAAAAACGTCTGATTCGGATTATTTTTATTATAAATATAGTGCTGATGAATGGAGCGACTGGGATGACTTTGAATTGTTTGAAGAAGTAAACAGTATAATTGCTCAATTCTATAATGAAAAGAAAGATTGTTTTGATGAATTTAGAGATTATATCTTAAATACATCACTTCAGGTAATGAAAGAACTTGAACAAGAAGGATTATTTGGATTAAAAAACGATGAAAGGTTTTTGGTTATTTGGATATCTGACTCAAGTGATGAAATTATTAATATATCAGCTAAACAACTAAATACACAAAAGGTATATAAAGAATTTGCATCCGAGTTTATAGAATAGTATTGCCCGCAAAAGGTGGAGAAAGCTTGTTACCGAAGGGCTAATAATGATGGATAGTTAATAACGATGTAATTTAATTGTAGCATAACAGCAGAATATTGAGGATCTAGCAACAAATGAAATTGGGGGGGATTAAAATAGAGGGTACAATTTGCTTAATTTCAAATGGACATAAGTCTTATGAGATATTTGAAGCGGATGAATCATTTATTTTAAAAATGGCATCAGTATTAATAGATAAGTTTAAATTCGAGAAGCAACACGAACCTTTAGTTGGATTAGATGGCTGTTACATGGATTTGTATAGAGGACAAATAAGAGTTACCGTTGGATGGGATAATTGGTCAGGATGTTTTGCTATGGCATATTGCAATGAAGGTGATAACTATATAGTTAAACTTAGTGAGTATTTTGATAAATATTTAAATAAATAATGAGCTATTACAATTATAAAATAATCTGGAAAATCGATATGAACTGTACATTCTCCTTTCGTCAACCAGGGATTATAATATAATTAAGGACAAGTCTAATTATGGTTATGACAAAAATAAGCAAGAAGCAATCTCTAAAAAATTTAATGAGCTTGCTCTAAAATATAAATACGGTAATAAAAAAACAACTAATAATGTTTGGATATGTTACAACGATTTTTCTGTTGAAATAAAAACTGATGTAAATAGTAGGGCGTATAAAGAATGTAGCGGCTATATACTTAGTAAATACTCCAATTCTTCTTTGTGGAATATTTATACTGCATTCTCGTCTGTTGTGGTATTTTTTCATGAAGATGTGGACATTAAAAATAATGCTGAAAATGGAATATGTGAAATGATCAGAAATGACTATTATACTGAATTAAAAAAACATGATGAGTTTAATGTTTATAATCCAGATAATTTTATCGTGAACTTCGATAGCAAAGAAAATCTTGATAAAAACTATAGTGGTAATCTGTACTACTATTTTAAATGAGCTGAATTTTTGGTCGCTTTGACTGTATAGGGTCAAGCCCTCGAAGCAGCTAAAATACATTCCTTCACCAAGCTAAGTCCGGCTAAGTTTCAGGAAAGTCTTGAATGAGAAATGCTACATGAAATTATTAGTCATGATAAGATGGCAACGACGCAATATAGTATGGTAAAAGAATGAATTAATTGGAGTGAGTAAGCTTGGAACATTATTTTATAGAACTTAAGAGAATAATAGATTTTCCTTGGATAGGCATGGATTCAATTTGTATTGGAGATGTTCCAAATACACTGAGCACACCGGATTTTTATTACACTGTTGAAAAGGATGGGAACCCATATTTAATAGTAAAAGTTTATCTTGAGTATGAAACCCCATTCACAAAGGCAGTTATTTGGAATAATTATATTGCTATTGGGTTTTCAGAATCATTTTTCCTAATTGATATAGAAAATCATAGTTATAGTAATACTCAACTAGATGGATACTTTGGCTATACATATCCATATGAAAATTTTTTACTTATTGCAACGCAGACTAACTTAATCTGTTTTGATAAACAAGGTTCACAATTGTGGGCAACGGAAACCTTGGGAATTGATGGCGTAATAGTAAACAATTTTGATGGTATTAAAATTTATGGATCCGGTGAATATGATCCGCCGGGTGGATGGGCTGATTTTATAATAGACTTTAGAAATGGGAAAGTGATTATACAGGAATCGTAAAAAAATGCAGTGAGATATATCCAAGCCTACGTGGACTAATAACATCATATAAAAAATTTTAGGTCGCATTTTAGCATAAGTTACTTTTTGAGCAGATTCCTACTGTGTTATAAGAATAAAATTAATTTAACTGGAGGTTATATGATTGAAAATAGATTAGCTTTTGTTTGTAGAGCATGTAAAAAAGTACATGATATTGTTAATGTTAATGATAAAAAAGGATTTGAGATTGTTGCATTTAAAGATATTGTTGAATGGTCGGATTTTACTGATGAGTTACCTATGTTGGAAAGTGAAATATGGGAGAGGTCAATAGAAGCACCACAAAAATGTCAAATAAGAAAGGTCCAGGCTCACTTTCCATTTAATTTTGCTATAGGTGAAGAATTTTGGACTTTGTTTTGTCCTGCATGGTCAAGTTTTAATGGCTGGGATGAGTATCCAGAAGAAGTAGATTCTTCAGCTCTTGTTAAGTGCAAATTTGAAAGCGTAATAATAGAAAATGAGGAAAAAGCGTGGATAAATGTGAGTATTGGAGAGGTGATTCTACTTAGTGATATTTGTGAAAAAATTACACCAAGGGAAGGCCTGATTAATGCTGAGAATTTCAGATGCTTTAGAGACCGCGACATAGTTAGTTATCAAAGCTGGACGTTATTTAATGCGGGTTCTGAAGGTGATATAGGTAATTGGGCTTTAGTGAAAAAATATAAGAGTCAGAATATTGTAGTTGCTTATGGAGAATGGGATTTTTACAGGGATCTAATTTATTTCGGTAATGTGATACTAACACAGAATGAGATGAGTGAACTAAATGAATTATTCTTGTAAGTCAGTTCGGGTTTGATTATTAGTATCAGTTTAGGAATAATAGTGAGATATCGGCTAACAAAATACTCCGGGTAGCTTGGTACGAATTATTACCTTATTACTTCGACGAAGGGGGATATTGATGGATGATATTACTTCAACAGTTAATGATTTAAGTGTAAAAGCTGTTCAATATGGAAAGTCTTTTTCAAAAAAACTGGATTATTCCGAGAGAAGTTTAAAAGATATAGAGGAAATTTTGGATTATTATTATAAGGATTTAAAAGGCAACCTTATTAGAAACATCTTCAGAAAAATAAAAAATCAACAACAAACTGATTCTCAGATTTGGTCAATGGCTACTATTTGGGGAGTGTATGTTGGAGAAGTTATGTGTAAAAACAATCAGCATAGATGCAAGTGGGTATATGAAGATGGATTTGGATCCGGACCTTTCCTGCATATTAAAGTGGACAATAATAATAGAGCCTGTCCAATAGATAAGGTTTATAAAAGACTGAAAAATGGTGCTGAAGATAATATAGTATCTTTTTATAATATATTCAAGGATATGGTCTTGACAGGCAAATTATCAGCTAATAAAGTATCTATAGACAAATAATAGAAACTTACAAAGCGGGAGAGTAATATATGAAGATTATAATAATCGGGTGTCCAGGTGCAGGTAAATCAGTATTAACAAGACGAATTAATGATTTTCTGCATTACCCAGTTTTACATTTAGATAAAATTTATCATACTGGGGGAAAGTCGCATATAACAAGAGATGAATTAGTTACAAGAGTAAGTGAATTTGCAAGTACACATGAGCAATGGATTATTGATGGTAATTATATTTCTACTCTTGAAATGAGGGTTGTATTGGCTGATGCAATTATAGTGTTAAATATTCCTTCAGAAATATGTGTAGACAACGCTTGTAAAAGAGCTGAATGGAATATTAAGCTAGGTGTAAATAGAGATGACATGGCTGAAGGCTTTGATTATACAGTAACAGAAGAATTTATTAATTATATAAAAAGTTTTGAAAATGATACAATACCTAAAATCAAAGCTATATTATCAAAATATCCAAATAAAAACATAAAAATTTTAAGTAATTATGAAGAGGTGAAAAAATTTGCAGACAGTTTGAGAAAAGAATATACTGACTAAATTATGAAAGTTTTGATTCCTCAGATAACTTTTTTGAGCTCTGAAGATAAGCCGTTATTGTAATTTTGTAAAGTAAATACCGGAGTGATTATGATGAATATGCCAAAAGCAATACTGTTTGATTTGGATGATACTATTCTGGCCTTTAGCAGCGCTTCAATGCAAGCATGGAAAAAATGTTGTGATAATTTTATAATAGATAATGGAGTTAATTTTAATAGTAAAGAACTGTTTGAAGCAGTTACAAAAACTAGGAAATGGTATTGGAGTAATTCAGTTCGAAACAAAAATGGGCGCGCGGATATGAAGAATGCCCGACGTGAGGTTTTCAAGTACGCTTTAGAAACATTTAATTTTAAGAATGAGAAAAAAATTATCGAAACTGCTGATAATTATACAGAAATGCAAGAATCCTTATGGGAATTGTTTGATGGACTACCAATGGC
>JAEZDX010000198.1 GCA_023417975.1 Bacillota bacterium | reverse complement strand
AGTAGGCTAGTAAAATACTGTGGCATGGTCCATCGTATAACAAAATACTACCGTTCGCTTCGCACATTTCCCAGCCTAAGATAGGAGCTATCTAGGGCTGGCAAACGTCGGGAGTACGAAACGTTAGTGGAAATCCTATTGTAAAAAGTTCTGTATTTGGGGGAAGGATAATTATGGAGAAGGTAAGTGCAGAGTTAAAACAATTATTATTAGGGCAAGGTGCATCATTAGTTGGATTTGGGGATATTAGCGAATTGATTAATAAACAAGAATGTGATATGAAGTATGGTGTATCAGTAGTTGTTAGCATGACACCCAGTATAGTTAAAAATATAGAAAATGGACCTACTGAAGAGTATTATTTAGAATATATAAGATTGAATTCGCTTCTAGATCATTTAGTTATAAACGGGGCGACATTCTTGGAAAGTAAAGGATTTAAGGCATTAGCACAAACAACAACAAGTGTAAAAGAATTTGATAATTATAGAACGCTTATACCACATAAGAGTTTTGCAACTCGTGCAGGTATTGGCTGGATTGGAAAATGTGCTTTACTTGTAACAGAAGAATATGGTTCAGCAATAAGAATTTCTTCTATACTTACTAATGCGCCACTAGAAGTATCTGCTCCAATTAATTGTGCAAAATGCCATTCTTGCATGGTATGCGTAAATGCTTGTCCTGCAGGTGCTGCTTCGGGTGATGAGTGGAACGTGAAAAAGGATAGAGATGAATTTTTTAATCCTGTGTTGTGTAGGACACAAGCAAGAGTGAGAGCTGCTAAAATAGGAATTGAGTCAACCATATGTGGTAAATGTATACAAGTATGCCCATATACACAACAATATATTAATAAATAATTGTGTCAGCTAATAGGTAAAGCAAGTCTTATATTTGTTGGAGAGGTTGGAATAGTACTAATTTGAACTGCAGTTCTATCGGACTTCCACTAACAATGCACTCAAGTTCGCTTTGTCTACAGGTAGTCAAGCCTCTGGAGAAGCCAAAGCACATTCCTTCATCGGTGCAAGCACGCCAGAGAAGTATTCCTCTGGGGTCCGATTCAGGAATGTCTTGAGTGCGAGACGTTAGGCGAAATAAGATTAACATGGAGGTTAATACAAATGCAGAAGTTTCAAATTAGAAGTAGCGGATTCCAACTATATCTGTTAGGAATCATTGAGATACTTTCAATTTCAGGAGTAATTTTTTGCTTTGTGGAAATAATTATAGACTTTAATTTTGCTTTTATAATTGGCGTTTTATTTTATATTTGGCTTTCTTATGTCCTTTATATCTATACATTTTCTAATCAAATAAAAGTAGATGATTATAAATTAATCTTAAGAGGTTGGAAAAACCCAAAACGTAAATCCTATTTGGATCGCTTTAAAATACCACGCGTTATAGAAACTGAAGTCAACTTAGGGGATATTGATTTTATATTTTTAGGTAGAAAGAGTTATCTTGGTAAAGTTATGGATGGTAGGTTTGAAGGACAGCAAAAAGAAAGCATTCGAAAGAAACAGTATGTAAGTGTTTCTCTAGAAGAAAATCTACTATATAAGAACATTTTAGAAAAGTACACTCCTATGGTGACAATAATCACAAAAGATAAAAAGCAAATCATGATTAATACTAAGCCATACTCAAAAAGGAACTTTATTAAGCTTTTTGATGTATTCTGTAAAGTTGGTATTGAAACAGTTATCCAAGAAGGCATTTTAAAATGATTAGGATTGTAGTATAACTTCGTCTAACAAAATGTTGCCATTCGCCTTGGCTAAGGGAATATTTGCATCGGACAAGTATGGTATTGAAATAAACATTTCAAATTAAGAGAATCTTGAAAGCAGCGCCAAGGCACACCCCTGAGCTAAGATAGGAGCTATCTAAGGCTGGCAAACGTCGGGAGTACGGAACGTTATCTGAAATTTTGGTCTATTAGAGTTGCGATAAGCACTTTAGTTTTTCAAGCGACATAAGAGGTTATTTACAATTTTAGAGAAGAGCATATCTAAAACGGCTTAAGTTATATTCAATTTTATAGATCTTTGTGGAGTTAAATGATAAAAGAGGTGTTAAATTGATAAAGAGAATTTTGAAAGGATTACTGCCATTCGTAATTCTTATAGCAATCTTGGAAGTTCCTGACCTAATTGCATCTCAAGATATATTTGATAACAATACTTTTTCACAGCCAATTAAATTAACATATGAAAAACTTAATTCTAAAAATTCTTCTACAAGCGATGATAGCAGTAATGCATGGGAGTTATCTAATACATCAGAAATAAGTGAAATTATTAAGCAATTATCTACTGGAAAATACAGAAGAACAGGCGTAATTTCACTTATACCGAACTTGCCATACCCTAAGTTTATAATTATTCCTGAATATAATAATAAACGACAAGATAATATTTACCTTTGTGAAATTAGTGAAAATGGAAGAGTACAATTTATGTGGAGAGGACAAAAATATAGAGGGGAAATTGCTAAGGGTAGTTTACAAATCATAGAAGGGATACTTAAAAATAATAAATAATACTTTCAATATGATATATCTGGTTAGTAAGAATCAGTCATATATTATTAAAATTCAAGCAAAATACATTCAAGTGGCAACCTTGTGCGTCAAAGCAATACAGACCCAAACATCAGATAACAAAATGTTGCCGTTCGCCTTGGCATAGAGAGTAGTTGCATAGGACAAATATGGTATTCAAATAAATCTTTGAAATTAAGAGAATCTTGAAACAGGCGCCAAGGCACACCACCGAGCCTAAGATAAGAGCTATCTAAGGCTCGGTGGTGTCGGCAACACGAGAACGTTGCGCGCCGCGTTGCGCCATAAGATTTGGGCTGGAAACCCAAGCAAACGCGCCAGTCTTTATGACTGAACTATCTTGTTAAATTCAAGGGTGAAATTCCTTTGCCATACAGAGTTAATATCACACCCTACGCCAGTAGGTAGATAATATGAGCACTAATACTCCCCTGTGCTGCTGCAACTGTTATTGCAGATGGTACAAAGCGGGGTGAAGTCGTAGCCTGATGACCTAAACCTTCGGGCATGGTCTACATGGAGCGGGTGTCCGTAGGACAAGGTGAATGAGAGTGAATTTGCGGATTACGCCTCGTAAGTACTCCCAGCAAAAGCTGGCAATTTGGAAAACTGAATATGTTACTAGCGTTTTAGCATATTCTCCTGGATATGAAATAATCTAAGAAGATGCCTTACAACTATAACTCAAAGAGCATCTATGCTTCCCGGGGTATAGCATACACCTAAATCCTACATTTAAGGATAGACAAGATGGAACACGGGAGAGCACACAGTGGGAGTTTGACAGAATGATGAAAGCTGTGTGAAGTCAGAGGTATCATAGTAGTCCGAGCTTGGGAAAGCCAAGTACAAGGCGAAGGATACCAGACAGGTAAATATAGAATAAATCTATTGCTGAAGTATTAATTCTTTGAAATATAAGTAGTGCACCATAGGATTAACTATGCATTTAGAGCACAACTTCAAGAGCGATAAGCTGATTTAAGATTTATTTTATGCATAATGCTGCCGTGAGGCAGTAAAGTGTTGAAAGCCGAGGGAGGCAAGTAAGTTTGCTCGTTGGAGAGCCGGATGCGGTGAAAGTCGCACGTCCGGTTCGGACCCGGGGAAAAGGTAGAGATAATTTCAAAGCCTTACCTATGGGTATATCTGCAATACTCTCATATTAAAAACCTGGTTTACAATTTGTGTTTGAAGGGAGAAAACATTTTGAGTAATAAAAACGTAGCATATACAAATGAATATAAAAAGCACCGGAATGAAATAAGTTATGTATTCAATGAAAAATATAAATGTGATGATGTAGAAACAAAGCTCTTATCGGATGGAAAGCACACATTAATAACAACATATTATTCGGATGATAGCTATGCAATATCTAAATATAATATTTATGCATCTAAAACCGAAGTAATTGACAGTATGAAAAATAAGGTTGCAGAATTTGAAAATATAAATCACGATGGAAATATCTTCTCTTTAGTTGAACATTCTAATGGGAAGAACTATTTGATTTTTTCCATAGACTTATATGGTTATAGCATTATGGATTTATCAAATTATCATGCTTATCATTATATACCAGAAGAAAGTTTTTTCGGAAATGAAGAAACATTTATTTGGACAGAAGCTTATTATTGCAAAGAAAATAACATTATAGCAGTAGACGGATGTTATTGGGCTTGCCCTTTTAGCACCGAATTCTTTGACTTTTCAAACCCAGAAGAACCACCTTTTGAACGCATATTTAGTTCATATGAAATGGAAGGTGAAATAAGCATTGAAAATGATGTAACGCCACTATATTGGAATAGTGACGGAACCATAGATCTAAGTTGCTATACGGATGATGAGGGAAAGCACAAAATCGAAAAAACAATAGATATTATTTCAAGGATAAAGTGATTTCTTTAAGTATTGCTTTAAAGAAATATAGTCTGCTTTAAAAAGTAAGTTTAGTGCTGAGAGTACAGCAGATAACAAAATACTCCCGTTCGCTTCGCACATTTGCCAGCCTAAGATAGGAGCTATCTGAGGTTTAGGAACGTCTTGAGTGCGAGACGTTATACGTAATTTTAGAAAAGCATAGTGACAGCTCAGAGTTTTTTAGGACATTTTTATTATACGCAATTATATAATGCTACGAATTAAAAGGAGACTTGGAATGAACATCAAAGTTTATTATATAATACGGGAAGATGATATACTCCTAACCAAGAGAGAATATAATCATTGGAGAGAAATTCAAGATGAATATTATGACAATTTCAAGGCAAGTTTGGGTCCGTGGACATATGAAGAATTAATAAGTTATCTTGAAGATGATTTTAAAGATGAGAATAAATGGCCATTCGTAAAGGAAAATTTGATTAACTTTTTTAAAGGTGATGAAATAATTTATCATGCTGATAGATAAAATACTAAGAAATAGAGGGGGGATGTTTTGGTAAAAGAGATGCCTGAACTGTGGGAACTAATAGCCCTTTTTGAGATGGAGCCAGTGTATGTTTATGGAGAAGAAAAGGAGATACCATGGTTTTATAGTACTATTAATTTTAAACTCAAAAGAGTGAACGAAACTTTAGACATCACTATTTCTCCTGCCAATGGTATTGTTGATATTTGGTTACTTGTAAATGAAAGAAGAATAATCGAGATTAATCTTGAGAATGTAGTAGGAATGAATCTTGAGAAATTGCAGGGTAAGGAAATTTTGCACATTCTTTTCAGTAATGAGGACACTATAGAAAAGTTTTATATTGAAACAAGTCCGTATATATATCTTTATTGCAGCAAAGGAAGATTATAACAGAAGTTCACAATGTTATATTGTGAAACTAATATAAAGCTCTTTATATGGTCTTTATTCAAAGTATTGTAGCTAAGTGTCTCGGTGTAGGAAAATCTAAACGTTATATGTAATTTTTTATAAGCAGAGTGAAAGCTCAAAGTTTTTGAATTTTTTATTATGACACAATTGCAAAATAAAGTGAATTAAAAGTAATTTATATAATGTAAGGAGGTAGATTTCAAATGGACATAATATTGAGCGAAGCAATTAGAATAGCGAAACTTGCTGGAACGAAAATCAAGGAATTACGAGAAGCGAAACAATACACGGAATCTGTAAAAGATGGCTATGAACTTGTTACAACCGCAGATTTAGTTTCTAATGATATCATCAAAGCAGAGATTAATAAGATATTTAAAAATCATGAAATTATATCCGAAGAAGACAATGGGAATAAAAATCAATCTTTGCAGCAGCCTACATGGATTATAGACCCTATAGATGGCACTGTAGGATATGCAAACGACCACTATCAAGTTGCTGTATCAATTGCTTATGCAATTGATTGCAAAGTCCGCTATGGAGTTGTTTATAATCCGTTTCTTGATGAAATGTATTATGCTTCAGAAAATTCAGGGGCGTTTCTTAATGGCAATAAGATTAGTGTTAAAGATGTTTCAGAATTAAGAAGTTGTGTGGTTGGAACGGGTTTTCCACATAGAAAAGATGATATTCAAGAAATAATAAGCCGATTGGGGCGTGTTCTGCCTCATATAAGAGATTTGAGGAGATTAGGTTCACCTGCTTTAGATATATGTTGGGTAGCATGTGGAAGAATGCAAGGATTTTATGAGGGAAAGTTATCTCCTTGGGATGTTGCTGCTGCAAAATTAATCGCTATTGAAGCTGGAGCGGAGGTAGGCTACTATAAAAAAGAAGATAATTACCCTGTTCTTGAATGTATTAATGGAAACAATATAATCGTATCAAGTCCTAAAGTGTTCGATGAGCTGAAACATATTCTCGCGTAACTATTCAGTATAATCATAATATGAGATTGTGCTACTTAGTCATATTCTTTTATGGTGTAACTAATTTAAAGTTAATTAATAGACTTTATTCAAAGTGCAATGGCAAAAATTACATATAACAATGCGTTCAAGTTCACTTTGGCTTAATTAGGGTCAAGCCGTCGAAGCAGCCAGACACACCATCAAGTCTAAGATAAGAGCTATCTAAGGTTGGAAAACGTCAGCAATGTGAAACGTTATCTGAAATTATAGGTCTACAGAAGAATTTACTAGTCGGAAGGCTTTGCGGGATTGTAAAAAGAACAAGTCAGATTTTAAAAATGATGTGCTATGAAAGGTGCATAATAATTCGGTATTAAATAAGATTGAAAAATATATTAGGAGTGTACTACATATGGAATTTTACAATTATCCTCCAAATAAACATGTCAGTCCTTTTGACGCAGTCGATGCTGGTAACTACTTTGCAGAAGCAGGTAAGATAACATATCTTGGAACATTCGAGGAAATTGGAAATATAGTGACGCCATTTGATCCAAGGAATAATATCCTTACTGGAGCTTATGTGTTAAATATCTGTAAAAGATATGCGTTAATTGAAAATGGAAAAATGACGTATCAGAATGAAAGATTTAATGATGGCCACGAAATTGGTGCTAGCAGATATAGATACAAAAATTTCATTATATATACCAATATATTGCATAAATACAAGATCGATTCTTGGAGAACAAATTTGCTAGAGGCATATTCTATTAACAATACAGATGGCACTTATAACTGTTCACTACAATTCAGATTATTTAAAGATTCAGATTTAGCAGTTCAGCATGCTATTGAAATCTCAAATAATAAAAACATAAAATGTATTGTCGCACAATGGTTTGCAGATATTGATAGACATTAGTGATATGCCAAAGAGTAGTACTCCGAGGATGAGTAGAATTTGTTGAGATAGTTAAGGAGAGATTTTGATGAATATACCGGAAAGCTTTATTGCAGTAGCTAAGTGCAATACTATAAAAAACATATCATTAGGTTATGACGAAATATACATATTTGAAATAGATAATATTGAAAAGGGACAGATAGGATATAGTATTGACGAAGAAGGAAATAAATTAACAACAGAAGATGAAAGGAGTTGGAATAGTAATTGGTTGGTGATCGGTTACAGTGAAAATACAGGAGATCCTTTTTTATTGATACTTCTTCAAAAGATTTTCCTGTATTTACATCAATGCACGGAGAAGAAATATGGGATCCAACATTAATTGCAGATACATATCTAAACTTTATTGAAATTCTGACTCGTCTCCACCAATTATCTTTGGGAAGAAAAACACCAGTCGAATTTGAATCAAATCCTATTCCCATTGAAGAAATAGAGAAGATTATTTCTGAAATTGAAGTAAAAAATAGGGAGTCTGAAGTATGGTATTGGGAGAATTTCTTGGAACAATAGAAGTTTATTTATACATTGTCATATAGAGAGTAATAAATAGCCGTCGTATAACAAAATACTTACGTTGACTTTGCACATTTGCCAGTCTAAGATAGGAGCTATCTAAAGCTGGCAATCGTGGGGAGTATGAAACGTTAGATGAAATTAATACCTAGGTAGAAATTGGGGGTAGGTGAGTATATGAGTGAATTAAGTATAAAATGGATATGCGAAAATCATGGTTTTGATACTATAAAAAAATGGATTACTTCTTTGAAATTGTTCAGATTCGTAAGAGCAGTGGGAGGTCATGCAAATGATGGAGATGAATTTGTATTATTAATTGAATATCTAGATATTGCTCATCTTAAGGAGATACTTAGATTTTTCTCTATTGAGTTGAATGAAATACCTGCTGATTATAATAGTCCTAAACCTGGAGTACCATATAAGTATATAGAATTTTCAAAGTTTAAGTCTGAGATAAAAGAACATCCCGGATTTGAACAACCAGGCAAAGTTAAATTGCTGAATAGAGAAGTTTTCATTTTTGTAGGGAATAATCTTATAAAGATTTGTGTAACAAATCTTTATAATCCGTACATAGTAACTGATGAAGAGTTTCAGTATTGTATGAAACTTGAGAATTATTTGATATCAAATTTTGATTTAAACTATAGTTACTGTAATGATAAATTTGCTAATTATATATCGAAATCTAAATATCCAGTTTTTTTGATTAGTGATAAAGATTATTATGAATAATAGCATCAACATTGTTTAAAGGTAACACAATGGTCGGGTATTAACTTCATCTAACAATGCATTCAAGTTCACTTTAGCAGTTTAGAGTCAAACCTTCGAAGAAACTAAAGCACATTCCTTCATCGGCGCAAGCGCTGCTAAGGGGTATTCCTCAGGGGTCCGGTTCGGGAATGTCTTGAATGGGAAACGTTATACTCAATTTTATTGAAAAAGAATGATTAGTGAGAGTTTATAAGTTTGCTTTTATTAAGGCTAAATTGTAAGGAATGATGAATTATTTATGAACTATTTTTCAAATATAGGTATAGGGATGGGGCATGAATTATGAAAAGAAGAAAAGTAATTTTATCAATCCTGCTTATGGTATTAACTTTGACGGGCGTATGTATTGGATTAACCCTAAACAAGGAGCAAGATGTTAGAAAAATAGTATGGAACAATCTATCAAATGAAGGAAAGAAAGAGATAAAAGGCACAGGGGGCACATGGAAGGATGCAACGCTTGAAAAAGTTATAGCAAATAAAAGGCTTATGTACTTGAAAGATGAAAAATATGATGGTAAGGAACTATATCATGTTGTATTTAGTACTACAGAGACAGGTATGTTAGGGCCAATAGGTGTTTACGTGGACCCAGAAACAAAGAAAATAGTAGGTTGGGATATTCGTGAGGGATAGCAATGTGAGTCTCTTCTTATATATACTAGCACGTAATTTTCAGATAGTATGAATCTATTATTAATATCTAAGGCTGGCAAACGTCAGGAGTACGAAACGTTGTGCGCCGTGTTGCGCCATAAGCTATGGTATGGAAAACCATATAAACGCGCCAGTCTTTATGACTGAACTATCTTGTTAAATTCAAGGGTGAAATTCCCTTGCCATACAGAGTTAATATCACACCCTACGCCAATAGGTAGATAATATGAGCACTAATACTCCCCTGTGCTGTTGCGACTGTCATTGCAGTTGGTACAAAGCGGGGTAAAGTCGTAACCTGATGACCTAAACCTTCGGGCATGGTCTACATGGAACGGGTGTCCATAGGACATGGTGAATGAAAGTAAAACTGCGGCTGACGCCTCGTCAGTGTTGCCAGCGAAAGCTGGAAGATTAGAAAACCGAGTTTGTTACTAGCGTTTTAACGAACTCTCTCAGATATGTAATAATCTAAGAAGATATCCGGCAACTGTAACTCAAAGGGTATCTATGTTTCTCGGGGTATAGGAGACACCTAAATCCTACATTTAAGGATAGACAAGATGGAACACGGGAGAGCACACAGTTGGAGTTTGACAGAATGATGAAAGCTGTGTGAAGTCAGAGGTATCATAGTAGTCCGAGCTTGAGAAATCCAAGTACGTGGCGAAGGATACCAGACAGGTAAATATAGAATAAATCTTTCGTTGAAGTTTTAATTCTTTGAAATATAAGTAGTACACCATAGGATTAACTATGCATTTAGAGCACAACTTCAAGATCGATAAGCTGATTTAAGATTTATTTTATGCATAATGCTGCCGTGAGGCAGTAAAGTGTTGAATGCCGAGGAAGGCAAGTAAGTTTGCTCGTTGGAGAGCCGGATGCGGTGAAAGTCTCACGTCCGGTTCGGACACGGGGAAAAGGTGGAGATAATCTCAAGACCTTACATATGGGTATATGCGAAATTAATTGTACTACATCGAATTTGAAGAGAAAAATATGGGTGGTGAGAGCAATTAGTATTGAAAATGTTATCTTAATAGTGAGTGTAACTTTCATTTTAGTTTCAATAGTTGCATCGTTTGGAAGTCTAATTATAAACGAAATAAAAGATTTGAGAAGTCTAGGTCAAGGTGCTTTTGTTATTATCTTCGTTTGTCTATTAGTTTTGATGATTTTGCCTTTAACAGGTGGCATAGTGAACAAGGTAATTAAGGTTGTATTTTCAACTCTATTTATCATATTATTAATTTCATATATAAAAAGAGTATCAAAAGACATTCATTTGTCCAGGAAAGGGACACTGGAACTTTATGTTTTTCACTGGAGGGTGCCTGAACAAATAAACTTAATTGTATTATATATTAATCTAATATTTGCTCTCATGGTCATATTGCTAATAGTTATTATGATTCTTGGTGGACTAAATATTTTAAATTTAGGATAGATTAATTGAATTATTATAGATTAAATAGTTTTTTCAACCATGATAAATGAGGATATAGCATAACAAAATGTTCAAGTGCAGTCGCTCTAGGTTCTTGGCGTCTTGAACACGAAACGTTAGGCATAAATTCAGGTCTATGTAGGTATTTGACTACAAAGTAAGGACTTCTTTAGTCTTTGTGATTAAAGACAATTTAAAAGTGTAATTTACCGCGAATGAGTAAATGAACAAAAAAGTAATATTCCTTCATATGGAAACCAGGAACACCATAAACAAAATTATATTGGGAAATAATTAGCAAAAATTGAATTTGGAGATGAGAAGTATGCTTAATAACTGGGATGATTTCATCCTGCTGGGACTTATCATAATTGTGTTAGTCATTTATATCTATTCAATAGTTAATATAATTCTTGATAAATATCACAAAGAGTATTTTTTAGTAGCTGAGCGGAAAAAGATAAAGAAGCACACAAAAATTTCAATGCTTTTTATTGTTGTTGCTACATTTGTTTTAGCATGTATCGATATTTTACCAGATAGGTTATCAGAAATTATCATTATGATGACAGTTTTTACTGCTATGATTTTTGGTGTAGATATGTGGAATAGATACAGACATAAATATGTTAAACTCGAGAAGACTGTAGATGGCTTTGAATTTTGCGAAGTTAAAGATATTTTTTATTCAGGTCTTAAGAAGCATGATATTAAACATGAAAGATGCGACAACGAACCTGATTGGAAGGAAAGTATAGAAATTATTGATAGTCAGTTAAGGATTGAGATTGAGCAAGGCTTTCCATCTGATAAGAGGACCAAGGTTACCTTTATAGGTTATGAAGATCTACCCCAATTTAAATATATTATTGAAGATTTGACGAATTCATTCAATGACTATCATAAGAAATATACCTTTTCAGAAAAACTAGGAGATATTTTACAAGCAACAATAATTTTCGGAGTTTTAATCTTCTTGTTTAGTATTCATTTTATAGCAAGATTATAGCGACAACACATTTATGATAGTATAAGATCTGAAACAGCAACTAACAATATGTTGCTTTTCACCTTGTCTTGAGAGCATTTGTATTGGGCAAGTATAGTATTGTAATAGGCCTTTCAAATAAAGAGAATCTTGAAACTGACTCCAAGGCACATTTTAAAATCTAAGATAAGAGCTATCTAAGGCTCGGAGATGTCGGCAACACGAAACGTTCTTCGAAATACAATATGAAGTGTTTTCTAATCCCAAATTTTTTTGGAGGTTATTTTTATGCGAAAAACATTATTTAAATTTAAAAATAGAGAATCTTTAGAAGAGATTACAAATGAAATATCATTGGAAGTTTGGCAAGATCCTCAAGGAGATGTTGTGCTTCAAATTTCTGAACGTGAATGTTTCGTTTACTTTGGTTGCTGGGATGAAAATGGAGAGCCAGCTGATTTTCTCGCAAAATTGACTTTTGATTGCAAGGAAGCAAAATATATAAAATCAAATTTTGTTCCATACAAAAGAAATAATTCGCATAACAATTCTTGTATACTTAGTGTTGAGAATTCATTGTGGTTAAATGACTACATAGAAAGAAAAACAGAACATAATACAGAAAAAACTTTGGATGATAAATTACTTAAATATTACATTATTCAAGGCCATGATGTTTATGTAGAATTAATTTCAAGTGGATATATATTGGAGAAAATACCTTCACAAAAGGCGGAATATTTTAAATATTTAATTGATAATGCTTAAGTCGATTGAACTAAAATCTAAATGGATGGGTTTGTGCATTGTACTTTGCAGAACAATGCATTCAAGTTTGCTTTGGCTATTTAGGCCAAGCCTTCGAAGTAGCCAAAGCACATCCCTTCACCAAGCTAAGTCTGGCTAGGTTCAGAAATGTCTTGAATGTGGAACGTTATCTGCAATATCGCATTAATGAAAGCTTAGTTGCATATCAATTTTTTGTTTTCATTTTTATGTTTAAAAAGATTGTGAAAGTGAAAGAGAATTGAGGGGTGGCCAATGATAACATTAGATAAATTGGGTAACTATCGAAAGGGAAGAATATGGATTAATGAACTCCCTCAAATGGATTGTATATTCAATGAAAATATAAGAGAAGTTTTCCCCATTGGGAATAGTGTATTGGAAGAAGAGAAAACAATTGTACTGGAGCTCGGATTTGCGCGTCACTGTAGTAACTACGCATTACTTAGTGCGAGATTTATTCCTTCACAAGAAAGTGAATCCTTAATTTTGAATATTAAGGTTACCGGAGATCGAAGCGAGATTTTTTATGCTGCTGAGACAGTGTTAGAAGACAAGGTGCACACCGGAATTATAAAAGAATATGCACAAGCAATTTTGGAAACAGTAGAAAATCAAATTCGAGTCAAGAATTGGTGTACTTCAGGTGAATTGACATTTATTATGGGCGCCCATGCTGAAATAGGTTCAAGTAAATCAATATTTTCATTGAGTACTAAATTGGTTCTTGCATTAATGATGCATAAATCACATGAATTAGTACCTGAAAAAATTAATCAAATTGTCATTGATCAAATTGGTATAGCTACTTAAACACATATGGATAAATATGAAAAATTAGATAACAAAATGTTGTCATTAGTGTTGGCTAAGAGAATATTTGCATCGGACAAGTAAGGTATTGAAATAAACCTTTCAAACTAAGAGTATCTTGAAACGGGCACCAAAGTATACCCCTGAGCCTAGGACAGGAGCTATCTAAGGCTCAGGGGCATCGGCAACAGGAAACGTTAGGCAAAATTAGAGAGATTGCAAATATGTAAATTACTGCCATATAAGGCGTTAGGAGGACTAATTCAATATGAATTCGAGATTAAAGGAAGCAGCACTTAAGTTTGTTGAGAGAGCTAAGCAAAATGGTTCATATGGGGAAATCCTTGATAAAAAGGTTATTGAGGAATTAAATAAGAAGCTAAAAGGCAACCTGCCAGAATGGTATGCAGAGTTACTTATGACCGTACCTATATGCCATTTAGAGTTAGGTTGGCAAGCATATGAACTTGAAGATGACTTTGATGGAATTGACTGGATGGAGTTTTGTGACGATCGCGGTATAATAAGCGAATCAGTAGATTGTTATCCAGGATTAGCTATTCTTGAAAAAGGTTACTTAAATATTTCTGCAGATTCTATGGGAGGCGGAAATCCATATTTTATTGATACTGCTAAGGGAGACAATCCACCGGTTTACCGAGTATATAATGATGTGAGTGATGACCCAGAAATAATTATAGCTGAAGCTATGAACTTGGTATCTGAGCATTTATCGGACTTATTTCTTAATGGATTTGTAGAGGAATAGCAAGAGGGATATTATCACAAATAGACCTCGCCTAACAATATGTTACTGTTCGCCTTGGCTTACAGAGCATTTGAATGGGGCAAGTATAGTATTGAAATAAATCTTTCAAATTCAGAATGTTCTTATAACCATCGCCAAGTCAGACTCTCAAGACTAAGCTAAGAGCTATCTAAGGCTGGCAAACGTCGGAAGTACGAAACATTATATGCCATATTCCATAACAAAATGAATTGCTATTAGTAGCATTGAATAGGGGGTAAGAGAATGTCAGTTGATCCTCAAACAAATATAAATTTTATTAGCCTTGATGAAAAACTAGATATTATTAGAAAAATAGAGAGTAGAGATATACTAGAAGAAGAAGGACTAAACATATTAAGAGCGTTAATAAAAGATGAAATTGATGAGATAAGATGGACTATTGCTGAAACTTTAGTGACTTTTGAGCCTAATGAAACTATTAAGGACCTACTAAAATCATTAAGTTTAGATAGAAATTACTTGGTGCGTACAAATGCCTGTGACTCAATGTGTATTTTTAACGAAATTGATATTATTTACTGGCTTGAACAAATCATAAAGAAAGACAGAAGTGAATTGGTTAGAGGTTATGCAGCATTATCAATTTCTGATATCAGTCATAATATGGGTCTAAAAAATGACGGTTCAGTTGAATTGCTAAAACAAAAACTCAAGACAGAAAAATCCGAGTGGACTAAAATAAATTATTATTCATCTCTATTTAAATTAGGAGAAAAGCAATATCTTCCACTTCTATTAAACGAGTTAAATAATCGCTCTTATAGAAATAGGTGCGCGGTTGTAAATTCAATTGCAGGCTTAATTGATTGCGAACTAATAGATAATATAGAAGTAATTTCCAACATGCTACAAGAAAAACTTTCAGTTGAAACAACTATAGCAGTAAAAAGTACGATTAATAAACTACTAGGGAAAATTAATTGTAAGTAAATAAAACCATTTTAAACTTGCAATGCTCAAGGGAATACAGCATATAACAAAAAATTATTGTACAGCTTGGCTTGTAAGAATATTCAAGTTACACATAAAACACTAAGCTAAGTCTGGCTAAATGTCTCGGCGTGGGAAATTCGAGACGCTATCCGAAATTAAGAGAATGTAACAAGATAATTAATGATTAAAAAAGGACTGATATAAATGCAATACAGAATAATGTATATTGAATTAAAAAGTGGTTATAGCGATGATGGGCCGGCTTGGATTGGACGAGTGGCCTTTTCCAAAAGCGGACAAACAATATATTTTAATGATAAAGCTTTGAAAAAGTTTCAAGGTATAAGCGGTAATTTTTATGATGTTGAATTCGGAGAAGAATACTGGGTTTCAGGTGTTAAAAAGGATGGAAGCGATAGACATTGGGCAGGAAAAGGCAAAATAATTATAGATAGAAAGGTTATCAATGAATATCTCGAAATCACTGGTCAGAAATCAATAGATTTGAAACGATTAGTGATAGCAGATATAGAAGATCAATACCCTATTGAAAGAATACATAAGACAGAAAATAGGACACTTGAATAAGTCCGAGACTTTACCTTGTGGGATACGACCTTTTCTGTGGTAACTTCGCATAACAAAATACTCTCGGTGCGTCCTGGCTAGGTCACACATTCAAGCGGTGGGGAACGTAGAAAGCAACACCTATTTATGCGATATCGGCAAGTGTAAAATTGGCTCACTTTCTGTATCGCCGTTAACGACGCTCAAGTAATTTGGTATATAAAATTAAAGAAATGCTTACAAAAATCCCAAATACTGTGATATTATTAGTTTGTACAATATATAGCTGCGGAAATTTATATTTAAATTTTACTCCTAGGATGTAAAATTTCTTTTTAAATAATCAGCAATAAAAATCGGTGAAGATTCCATATTTTCTCAGGAGAATTATTAAGGTTTAAATTTCCGCATCTTTAAAACCAGCTAAGTCAAGTTGAACTCTCGACAATGGATCTGATATATGGAAACAATACGGAAACTTAACCTGCACATGTGTCAAAATTGCCAATCTTCAACGCTTTTTGACAATGTATGCAGCTGTGGAAATTCATCAAAGGAGAATAATTAACGTAGAATTTCCACAGCTCTGTTAATGGTTGAAGTTGTTTCCCTATATAACGCGGCGAAAGATATTCATTTTATATATATACTGTATGAAATTTTTCGGGGGGAAAACCATGTATAAGTTTTTTTTAGTGGAAGATGAAATTGTAATACGAGAAGGTATCAAGAACAAAATTCATTGGGAAGAAGAGGGATTCATAATTGTCGGAGATGAGAGTGATGGCGAATTGGCTTATCCGATGATTATAAGAGAACAGCCCGATATTCTGATTACAGATATAAAAATGCCGTTCATGGACGGGTTGGAGTTAAGTAAATTACTAAAAAAAGATATGCCTCAGCTGAAAATCATTATTATATGCGGATATAGTGATTTTGCATATGCACAACAAGCGATTGATATTGGCGTCAGCGAATATCTGCTTAAACCGATTACAGCTAGCAAGATGGTGGCTGCAGTAAAAAATGCAGCTACGGCAATTGAAAAAGAACGGAGAGAAAAACAGATACTGGAACAGTATGAGCAGTTAGTTTATCAGAAGCAGGGGGAAAAAAGAAAGGATTTTTTTAATGCTTTAGTTAGCGGAAAGATGTCTCTTTCACAGATTATTGAACAGGGAAAGGAACTTGGAATTAATATGGTAGCAAGAGTTTTTTGCGTTTTGCTATTTCAATTCAAAGGACAAGAGGATATGTACGAATATTCGAATGATATAGTACAATGTGAAACTAGAATGACTCAAGCGCTAAGCAGATTTCCTGACATAAAAGTATTTGAGCGTGGTATGGATGGATGGGCTTTTATACTTATGGGCGAGAATGAATTAGGGATTAATGCATTGACCAAGGAACTGAGTGATTTATTAATTCGTATTTGTGAAGACAAGGCACATTATTTTGGTGGGATTGGTAGGGTTGTTCATCGTGTACGTGACTTACAGCAGTCCTATCTCGACGCTAACAGAGCTTTTTCCCTAAGTTATTTTGAAAGCAGTGATCAGTTCTTATCTTATAATGATGTGAATAAAATTAAGGCGCAGATAGGAAATAAGATTAATGTTAGTGAACTCAATCTTGAGAGACTTGATAGAAATTTATTGGAAGAATTCTTAAAGAGGGGTAACCTTCATGATGTGGATGAATTTGTGGACAGCTATTTTGACGGATTTGGTTCTGATGCAATGAGATCAACCATTTTTCGAAATTATATCATAATGGATGGATATTCTGTCATCATTAAATTCCTTAAGACTCTGAAGTACCCAAGGGAGAAGATAGACAACAGTCTTAAGAGCATGAACAGCATTGTTGATCATCTTACAAGCCTTGAGGACTGCTGTAAATTTTATAAATCAATACTGAAAGAAGCAATTGATCTGCGCAATAAAAACAGTCAGAAAAGATACGCTGGTCTAATTGAAAAGGCAAAGGATTATATGCAACTTAAGTTTGCTTTGAGTGACCTTACACTGGATCAGGTTGCATCTACGGTTAATCTTAGCCCCAATTATTTTAGTTCTCTTTTCAATCAGGAAACTGGGATGACCTTTATCGAATATCTGACGGACATCCGTATGGAGAAGGCCAAAGATTATTTAAGATGCTCGGGTAAAAAGATAACAGAGATTGGTTCTTTAGTAGGATATCTTGATTCTCATTATTTCAGTTACATATTTAAAAAGACACAGAATTGCACGCCGTCGGAATACAGACTGCAAGGTAAAGGTGAAGAATGATAAGCAATAACGATGGAAAACTAATCAAATATCCCTTAAGGCTGAAGCTTTTCATGGTAGCCGTTGTTATCATCATACCAATGATTATTCTCTCGGTTTACCAGACTGCCGCTCTGCACAGCTATAGTACGGCATATGACGCCATAGTACGAAGGATTACTTCAGCTAATAATTATAATCTCAATTTTAAAGAGGAAATGGATGAAAGCATGTATAAGATTGTTGTAGAATCAGAAACTTTCGAATCCATTGACCAAAATAACGATTTAAAGAATCCATACAAGCTGATACAAGACGCAAGAGAGAATTTTACCAATCTGCAGAAGATAACCTCCAGCAGAGAAAGTCTTGATTGGATTAAACGCATTCTGCTTAATCTTGATACCTTGAAGGATAGGACTAATGAAATTCGTGATAATTTGGAGAAGACAGACCACTATGAAATAAATATTAAAATGCTGGAATCTGATATCTATATTCTTACAGATATGTTTCAGGAAGAAATTCAGTATTACATTTATTATGAAACCCAGAATATGGAGGCTATAAGACAGAGCCTTAATGAGCAGGTAACCAATGTAATCGTTATAATGATAGTAGCATTACCTTCCATTCTTATTGCATCAATTTTGGTTAATATGCTTGTAACAGACAGTATTACAAAACCCATCAGGACGTTATGCGACAAGACTGCTATGGTGGCAAAGGGAGATTTTACAACTAGGATAACCTGCGAAAATCAAGATGAATTGTCAATATTATCTGACAGCTTCAACGACATGGCTTTCAAATTGGAGCAGCAGGTAAAAGATATCAAGCTTGAGGAGGAAAATTTAAGGCATATGGAATCAAAGCTTCTACAAGCTCAAATTAATCCTCATTTTTTATATAATACATTAGATACAATTATCTGGCTGATAGAGGTAGATAAAAATAAAGAGGCAATCGATATGGTTGTATCCCTTTCGGAGTTTTTCAGGATTGTTGTCAGTAAGGGAAAAGATTTCATTACAATTCGTGAAGAGGAAATACATATTAAAAGTTATCTTCAGATACAACAGTCACGATATAAGGATATTCTGGATTATGAGATTAATATCCCTGAAGAATTATACGGATATCAAATTTTGAAACTGACTATGCAGCCACTGGTTGAAAATTCTATATACCATGGTGTTAAAATGCTGAGGGCAAGAGGTAAAATAACGGTTACAGGTGAAATAACAGACGAGGTCATTTGCTTCCATGTGATTGATAATGGGATTGGAATGGATGAACAAGAGTTAAATGCTTTAAGAAAAGAAATTGAAATGCCGAGTAGTAAGCAGAGCTCAGGTTTTGGACTTGCAAATGTTAATAAACGAATTAAATTGAACTATGGTAGTATATATGGGCTGGATATACAAAGCAAAAAAGGAGAAGGCACAGATATCACAATTAAAATTCCTGCAAGACTGGTGGAGAATGAAAGAATTGAGGTAGGATATGAATAAAAAAATTAAAACCGTGTTATGCCTTTATTTTATTGGCTTGATAGTGCTTGCATGCTTCAGTCTGAGGTCAATAAAAAACCTTCAAAATAATGAAACCAAGAATACAGATAATATTGATGCTAATCAGATTGTTGTTGGCTTCTCCCAGCTCGGTTCTGAATCAGACTGGCGTACGGCAAATACCAAGTCCATACAGAATGCTCTTACAAAAAAGAATGGATTTTCGTTGATTTTTTCAAATGGTAGACAGAGTCAGGAGAATCAGATAAAGGCTGTAAGAAGTTTTATCTTTCAGGAAGTGAATTACATTGTAATTGCCCCATCGTTGGAAACGGGATGGGATACAGTATTGGAGGAAGCAAAGCAAGCAGGTATTCCGGTAATAATTGTGGATCGTATGATTGAAACAAAAGATCAAAATCTTTATGTCGCATGTGTGGGCACTGATAAGTATGCAGAAGGCAGGAAGGCAGGACAGTGGCTGGAAGAATATATGGAGAAACAAAAAAACGGGAACAATCCTTCAACAGAAAAGGTACCGTTAGCTGAGAAAACATCATCAAAAAAGAAGAACGAACTAAATAAGGATAGTATAAATATCGTGGTTCTTGAGGGTACTTTAAATTCAACAGCTCAGATTGGACGTTCCAAAGGGTTTGAAGATATAGCCAGTGGTCATAAAAATTGGAATATTGTTGCACAGGAAAGTGGTGATTTTACCAAAGCAAAGGGCAAGGAAGTGATGAAGAAGTTTTTAAAGCAATATGATGATATTGATGTATTGCTTTCACAGAATGATGATATGACTTTTGGTGCAATAGAGGCAATAAAGGAGGCGGGATTAACCTGCGGAGTAAACGGGGATATAACAGTAATTTCCTTTGATGCCGTTTCTGAAGCCTTTGATAAGATGGAAGAAGGTTTGATTAATGTTGATATTGAATGCAATCCTTTGCAAGGGCCAATGATAGCAGGGATAATCGAACGGTTAGAAAAGGGAGAAAAGGTTGATAAGATATCATATGTGGATGGAAAGGTCTTTGAAGCGGAAAATGCAAGTTTAGACCGTATTGGACGGAGCTATTAAATTTTTACTTTTTATAGGGTTCCTTTAGTGAAACTTAACTTATACATGTGTCAAAACACTGAATCTTCAACAGTTTTTGATCATGCATAAGTTAATAGTTGAACTTGGAACCCTATAAAGCGTAAAAAAATAAACCAAATTCATGGAAATCTTAACCAAAAATAACTTGGAAGAGAAGCATAGTAAAAATGACTACAAACACAGGAATAATCTCCGTATTTATATGCATATAAGTTTAATATACTTGTACATATACAGATGCGGAAATTTGACCTTAATAATTCACCTGAGAAAATAGCGAATCTTCACCGATTTTTCGAAGGTGATAAATTAACTATAAATTTTCGCAGCTATAAAAGAAAAATCAATATTTTAAGTTAAAATTGATTGGAGGATTTATTCATGAAGAAATTAACTTCTTTAATCCTTGCATTGGCGCTAGTGTTCGCCCTTGCAGCATGCGGCAGTAAATCTACGGATACCAACGCTCCTGGCAAAACAAACAAGAAAGTTGTTGTAGGTGTTGTTCAGACAAATGCCAACGAGTCAGACTGGCGTACAGCGAATACAAAGTCATTCAACGAGGCTTTTGCAGCAGCAGGTTGGGAGGTAAAGATGGTTTTCGGTGAAGGTGACCATGCGAAACAGATTTCTCAGGCACAGCAACTCATCCAGCAAGAGGTTGACTATCTTGTGGTTTTAGGACTTCAGTCAGCAGGTTGGGAGGATGTGGCAAAAGCTGCTAAGAAAGCTGGAATTCCATTTATTATGGCTGACCGTAAACTTGATTTGTCAGAGGATCTATACACTGCGATGGTGTGCTCTGATTTCGAAGCTGAAGGCAAGAAGGCGGTTGATTGGCTGAAGAATCAAAAAATCACTGATGGCAAGATAGTTGTACTTGGTGGTGACACAGGATCATCCGCTCAGTTGGGTCGATCTAAGGCTATTGAAGATGGCGCAAAGGCAAATGGCTGGAATATTGTATTCAACCAAAACATGAAAGGTTGGGACGAAACTCTTGCAAAACAGGCTGTTACTGATTTGATTGCTGCTGGAACAAAATTCAACGTTGTTTATGCGGAAAATGACAACATGGCCCGAGGTGCTTGCGCCGCTATGGACGCTGCCGGTATTAAATATGGCAAGGACGGTACTGTAAAGGTTATCGCTTTTGATGCAAACAAGTGGGCTCTTCAGAATGTTCTTGATGGCAAATTCAACCTTGACGTAGAGTGTAATCCTCTTCATGGTCCTCGTATTGTAGAGCTTATTAAGAAGCTTGAGGCTAAAGAAACTGTTGAAAAGAATGCCTATGTTAATGAGGAAATGTTTGACTGCACAACTATTACAAAGGACGTTGTTGATAAACGTAGCTATTAATTATGTAATCATTTCTTTTGATAATCCAGCGATTTATGAGCAAGTCAACAAGGTATAAGTTAATAGTTAAAGTTGTTTCCCTATAAGATATTGATTAAAATGCGCGGCGCCGAGAATGTGGATATTGTTTGCAGAGCTTGGTACCGCGCATTTCTCAAATGACATAAGTGACAGGATAATGTCCGAAATCGTGTCAGAACGGAGGTTTGAGTATTATTACTATGCAGAACAACGTACTTACAATGAAAAATATATATAAAAGCTTTCCAGGTGTACGAGCCTTAAAAAATGTGGATTTCACTTTATGTGAGGGAGAGATCCATGCTCTGATGGGTGAAAATGGTGCCGGAAAGTCCACCTTGATAAAGGTTTTGACGGGAGTCTATACTAAGGATGCCGGAGAAATCTATATTAAAGGAATCAATAAGCCAGTTAATATCAAGTCGCCTCAGGAAGCCCAAAAGCTAGGTATAAGCACTGTGTATCAGGAAATCACATTGTGCCCGAACCTGACAGTTGCCGAGAACCTATTTATTGGCAGAACTAATGATTTTACAGTTAATTGGAAGAAGAGCAACAACAGTGCGGAAAGTATTCTAAGCAGTCTCGGGATACCTACAAGACCAACTCAGCAACTGTCCAATTGCTCCATAGCGGTTCAGCAAATGGTGGCAATTGCACGTGCTATCGATATGGACTGCAAGGTATTGATACTTGATGAGCCTACATCATCTTTGGATGAACAGGAGGTCGCCAAGTTGTTTACACTGATGCGTGAACTCAAGAGCAGAGGGGTAGGCATAATATTTGTCACCCATTTTCTGGAACAAGTGTACGAGTTATGCGATAAAATTACGGTATTGCGTAATGGCGAGCTGATTGGAGAATATCAAATTAAAGACTTGCCAAAGGTAGAGCTTGTTGCCAAAATGATGGGCAAGGAACTTGGGGATTTGGCCGATATACATAACGAAGGAAAATCGAGTACTGATGACGCTAAAGAAGCAATAATAGAAACGGAAGGAATTTCAAGTATTTCCGGAATAAAGCCATTTAATTTCACTGCGAACAAGGGTGAAGTAACAGGATTTGCAGGGCTGCTCGGGTCTGGCCGCAGTGAGTGTGTGCGTGCAATCTTCGGCGCAGACAAGGTTATAAAAGGCAAGTTAAGAATCAAAGGCGAGAATGTGAACATTACATCACCGATAAAAGCAATGAAGAAAGGAATCGGATATCTTTCCGAGGACCGCAAGCGAGACGGGATTATTGGTGACTTGTCGGTTCGGGATAATATTATACTTGCGCTTCAGGTCATGAAAGGCTTCTTCAAGCCCTTTACTAAAACTCAAGCGCAGGCATTTGCAGATGAGTATATCAGCCTGCTCGGCATTAAAACCGCTTCGGCAGATACTCCCATCAGCTCGTTGTCTGGAGGAAATCAGCAAAAGGTAATTCTTGCCCGTTGGCTGCTCACTCATCCCGATTATCTAATTCTTGATGAGCCAACACGTGGAATTGATATCGGCACAAAGGTAGAAATTCAAAAGCTAGTGCTAAAGCTTGCTTCTGAGGGTATGAGTATCACATTTATTTCATCGGAGATTGAAGAGATGCTGCGTACCTGTTCCAGGCTGATTGTTATGCGTGACCTTAATGTAGTAGGAGAGCTACAGGGTGAAGATATGACACAGGATAAAATAATGTATACCATAGCGGGGGGAGTAAGTCAAAATGAGCAAAATCAGCACCAAACTTGATACCGACGGTTCAACATCTGTTCTTAAAGCATTAATCAAGCACAGATTGTTTATTCCCATTGCATTTCTTGCATTTCTTTTGTTAATTAATATATTTATCAATCCGGGTTTTCTGAGAATCAGCTTTGGAAGAGATAGTACCGGTAATCCCGTATTGATAGGAAATTTGATCAATATCCTGAATAATTCCACGGAACTTGTTATTCTTGCTATAGGAATGACTCTCGTTACGGCTTCTTCAAGAGGTCAGGACATCAGCGTAGGCGCTACAGTCGCCATAGTTGGAGGAGTGATTATGCGAGTCCTATGCGGGAACCAAACTCAGCCAACAGAATTGCAGGCACCGGTCATGGTTGCGCTTTTACTTGGATGCCTTGCCGGTATGGCTTGTGGAGCCTTTAACGGCATTCTTGTTTCAAAATTTAATATACAACCTATGGTAGCAACGCTCATTTTATTTACGGCAGGCCGTTCCATAGGCTCTATGGCAATGGGTGGGCTTAAGCCTAAAGCTGTGGCTTCATTTGGATATTACGGAAACTTTATTCCGGGAATTCCAATTCCCACACCAATACTCATTACGGTTGTTTTCGTTGTGATAACTTTCCTTATGTTGAAAAAAACGAACCTGGGTCTGTACACACAGGCTGTTGGTATAAATGATAAATCCTCAAGACTGAACGGTCTTAACCCGGCGATGATTAAGTTTTTGTCATTTATTATTTTGGGACTTTGTGTGGGCATCGCAGGTTTCATTCAGTCCAGCAGGGTACAAACTGTAAATCCATATACAATAGTACCCAGCATTGAAATGGATGTTATTTTGGCAGTAGCTCTAGACGGCAGTTCACTGGGCGGCGGTAAAATCAATATGGCAGGTTCAATTATTGGAGCCTACACCATCCAGACACTGACGTCAATGCTCACCACGCTCAATGTCAATACAAATGCCGTACCGGTCTTTAAGGCCGTGATAATTATTATACTAGTAACAATTCAAACACCGGTGGTCAAAAGTTTCTTCAGTAAAAAAACTACATTTTACAGAGCGACTAAAGGTGATGTAAAGGAGCGTGGTTAGAATGGCCTTCTTGAATAAAACTCAAGGTACCGACAATATCACCGCTGTTAAGAAGAGGTTGAAACCTAAAGAGTCTCTCACTGATACAACTTTCTTGCTATCTATAACTATTTCACTGTTTATTGCAATCTATGCACTCTCCATTCTCTTCCTTGGGGATAAAGGTTTCAGCAAGGTTCAGATGTTCTTTAACCTGTTCAACGAAAATGCTGCTCTGATTGTAATTGCCTGTGGACTTTCTATTGTAATGATAACAGGCAGCATTGATATTTCTGTAGGAGGTTCTACCGCACTTATTTGTACTGCCTGTATAGTTTGTCTTAACAATTATGGCTTCAACTTTTATACAACCCTGATTCTGGCATTGGCAATCGGTCTCGCCTTTGGCGCGGTTCAAGGGTTTCTTGTGGCATATCTGGATATGCAGCCCTTTATTGTTACTCTGGCAGGAATGTTCTTAGGCCGGGGTTTAGTTGCGTTGATAGAAGTCAATCAGATACAGGTCAGTAACGCGGGATTTGAAAAGTTATCAGGTGCACGGATACAGATTCCCTTTATAGGCGATGTAAATAGGAAGGGAATTTTCATTCAATCAAATCTGGAATACGGCGTTATCGTAGCACTTATTATAGTCTGTCTGATGTACTGGTTACTCAAGAAGACAAGACTTGGACGCAGCTTTTATGCTGTGGGCGGAAATCCCCAAAGTGCCCTGATGCTTGGTATAAACGTTAAGAGAACGAGATTTTATGCCCATTTGCTTTGCGGCTTGCTTGCAGGCATCGGAGGGTTCCTATACCTTTTCCATACGCGGTCGGGTTCGGTTCAACAGGCAACTGGCCTTGAGATGGACGCCATCGCTGCTTCCATTATTGGTGGAACACTGCTTACCGGTGGTGTAGGTAATATCTTTGGAACTCTTTTCGGTGTATTAACGACCGGAATAGTATTACTGGTCGTTACCGCAATAGGCAGCCAGGATCCGTGGTGGCCGCAGATCACACGTGCGGCAATGCTCTGCTTCTTTAGTGTACTTCAGAGTGCCATCTGTTCGCGAAAGAAGAAACTGGACTAAAAAGTAGGGTTTAACCATAGGATGTTGTAGTTTTTATAGTGAAAGACAAACTAAAATCGGGGCTAAAAAGTAAATTTTTGACCCCGATTTTTTATGGGTTTTTATATAGAGATGTGTGAGTTTAAACCTTAGCATATTCACCTTGGAAAATATCGAATCTTCAACGATTTTTCCAAGGTGATAAATTCAATTATAAACTCACACATCTATAGATGAAAGGAGATACGATTTGTTATATTCAAATATTGAATTACTATGAAAATATGATTATAATATATACACTTTAGATGGAGAGTGATTAAATATGGATGGTTTTTCTTATGGCAGCCCTTATCTTGATAGCCTTTCTGAAAAATATAATTATGTAGAGATGATACATGAAACCTTTGATAATGTTATTGTTCCAGGTTTTAAAGGGAGAGGATTTAGAAAAAACGGAAAGACTTTTTATCGTCAACGTGACGGTCTTATAGAAGTATGCAATGTTAAATTTTCCGGGGATAACAGCAGAGTTCATGCTAGATTTTCTTTAGAGGTACAGATTGCTATACCTTCTTTATATGATTCGCTTGGTAAAAAGTATGATAATAAATGGGATGCAACTATATTTTACGTAACACCTGGCTCACTTATTGCGTGGGATAACGGCTTAACGGATTGCAGCGATCTATATTATATGCTGGATTTATGGGGTCATTCAGTAAGCAGTACCTTCCAAAATGAACTTGCCAGAGGTAATAAAAGATATTTATTTCTTGAAAAACTGGAAAATAGGTATAATAGACAAATTGGAGAAGGATTTAATGAAGTTGTCGCTTCTGATATTGAAAAAGTTATAATCAATTTTTTTAGCACAATACCAAGTGCCGAACAATTATTAAACCATGTTAACAATGATGAACCTAGTAGATGTGCTGATGAAGTAATGATGTATAATGTAGCACACCTTTATCATAGTTATGGAGAACAGGAAAAAGCCAAAGAAATATTAAGAAGAATACAGAATGGCTTTTTAAAAGACTCAATTCAAGGATTTATTGATTATAAAGGGATTGTTTTGTAAACTTGAAATATGAGCCAAGGAACACCCCGAATCTAAAATAGAAGCTATCTAGAGCCGGCTATGTAACGATATCTGACATTGCATTGCTAAGCGAATAAAAAAACTAAATAAAGTTGAAAAGACATGTCAAAAAAATTCCTGTTTTATGGCATAATAAAGATAAAATATGTAAGGATGTGAGTATAGATGGGACAGCCAATTAAAAAGGAAAATGGTGATTATAAATATAGCGATTATTTAAATTGGCCTGAATATGAGAGATGGGAATTAATTGACGGAAATGTTTATATGAATGTGGCACCTTCTAGAAGACATCAAGAGATACAGGTAGAGTTGCTTAGACAAATTTCAAACTATCTCATTGGAAAAACTTGCAAGGTATATGGATCACCTTTTGATGTAAGATTTGCTGAAAAGGACGATTTAGATAATAATATTAAGGATGTAGTACAGCCAGATATAACAGTAATATGTGACAGGTCTAAATTGGACGATAGAGGTTGTAAAGGAAGTCCAGATTTAATAATTGAAATAGTATCACCATCTACTGCTTCTGTTGATTATATAAAAAAGCTATCACTTTACGAAAAAAGTATGGTAAAGGAATATTGGATTGTTCATCCAACAGATGAGATAGTAATGATATATAAAATAAATAATCATGGAAAATACGAAAGAGCAGAAATCTACTCTAAAGATAATGAAGTTAGAGCTTCAATATTTTCTGATCTAATAATTAAACTTAATGAAGTCTTTAAAGAAGATTAACCATAGATAAAAAATTATTATGTCAGATAACATAAGATTGCCATTCGCCTTGGCAGGGAACGGTATTTTTTATATGCCTAAGTGCAGTCGTTCTATGGCTGGGAGAGTGTCAGCATTTAGATATTCTTCATTGGGGGGTAAGGTATGAAAACAATTTATAAAAGGATTGATAGCAGAAGTAAGATTATACAACTTTATGATGAACAATTGGCTAAACTGAAGTTACCATATAAAGATTTATATGTAGATACTTCTTTCGGTAAGACACATTTAATTGAAACAGGTAATCTTACCGGGAAACCACTACTTGTTTTCCACGGTGGGAATGCGACAACAGCATATACTTTGTTGACTTGCGGATACTTATTTGACGACTTTCATATCTATTCGGTTGATACAATCGGACATCCAGGCAAGAGCTCGGAGAATTGTCTTTCTCCCAATAACTATGACTATGGGAAATGGGGAAGCGAAGTTGTAATGGCATTAGGCTATGATAAAATGCGTTGCTTTGGTGGTTCTTTTGGTGCGGGTATTCTAGCTAAGATGATGTGTGTATCACCTGAAAAAGTCCAGAAGTCAGTTTTACTTGTACCGTCAGGGCTCAAGAATGCACCTGCATACAAAAGTATGAGTATGATGTTACCAATGATTATGTATTGGATTACGCATAAAGAGTTTTGGCTTAAGAAATGTATTCTACCTATGGCTATTACGGAAGATAATATTGATTCAGATATATTTGAAACGGCAAAGTGTAGCATTGATAACGTTAAAATTAAAGTAGGTATGCCAAGTAATGTCTCTCCGAGAGATATGGAAAAGTGTAAAACACCTACGCTTGTGATGGCAGGGGAAAAAGACTGCCTGTTTCCGGCTAGCCTAGTGATACCACAAGCAAAAGCCATGATACAAAATTGTACTACATATATTCTGAAGGATAGAGGACATATGCATCGTTTATCGGAAGAAGAAATGCAAAAAATAATTAATTTCTTAAAATAGATAAGCACATTCCTTCACAATAATAGCCATAAGCCGTAATTTCGGCTTCAACTGCTGCATACAGTTTCTGTGCTGTTAGCGAAGCTCCACGTTGATATCGGTATGCCGGCTGCAGCTTCTGGTTCCTCCGCATCTGAATATTCAACGTCTATGGCTTCTATATTTTCGATCTGCTCACTACGCTTTCCTCTAGATCTTCTTTTTCTTTTACCATCTGCTGATTCTTCTTTTGCTCTCTTAATAAACAGCAATTGCGAAGTGTCCTTTGCTGCAGTATTCCCCCCTTCAGTTTGTATA
>JAEZDX010000186.1 GCA_023417975.1 Bacillota bacterium | reverse complement strand
ATATAGTATAGCTGCGAAGGCTCTTTCAGAGCCTATAGATGAAGTTATGGGCGCAAATAACAAGCTTGCTTTTAAAATGCTGAAGCAGACTTATACAAGCAATAAAGGGAAAAACTCTATTCTATCTCCAATAAGCGTTTCTACACTCATGGCACTTTCTCAAAACAGCGCGGCGGGAGATACTAAGAAGGAGATGCTAAAAGCCCTTGAACTGACAGGAATAGATGATAAAACCATAAATGAAAGTTATAAAAGTATTATTGCCAATTTTAACAGTGTGCAAGATGTAAACATTAAAATGGCTAACTCACTATGGGTTAATAAAGGAATAAATATTAAAGAGGATTTTTCCAATATCGGAAAGCAATATTATGAAGCTGAAATCAACAGTGTAGATTTTAATAAAAGCAAAACCGTAAATACAATAAACCAATGGGTATCTGACCGAACTGCAGGCAAGATAAAGAAGATAGTTGATAAATTTGATGGTGGAACGTTAATGGCTTTAATTAACACAGTTTATTTTAAAGGGGACTGGTTCACTCCCTTCGATTCCATATTTACAGAAAAAAAGTATTTTAATACCGGGGACGGTTCAGAAAAAATGGTTGATATGATGCAAAGCACATGGTCAGTAGATTATTTAAAGGGGCAGGACTTTAAGGCTATAAGGATGCCCTATACCAATCAGGATTTTGGTATGTATATATTCCTTCCGGAGCAAGGAAGCAGTGTTGATAAGCTAATAAACGATATGAGTTTTGACAACTGGAATATGTGGACTAAGAATTTTACGGAAAGTAGGGTTGAAGTTAAAATTCCTAAGTTTCATGTAGAATTTCAACAGCAGCTAAATGATATGATGAAAAGCTTTGGAATGAAGGCAGCCTTTGGAGGCTCCGCAGATTTTTCAAAAGCTAGTGATTTCAAAGGACTTTTTATAAGCAGTATACTACAAAAGTGTTATGTAGACGTAGATGAAAAAGGTACTGAGGCTGCCGCCGTTACTTCGGAACTGAAATGCGGTTCTGCTGCTATAAAGGATAAACCGGAAGAATTTATTGCGGATAGGCCCTTTATATTTACTATTGCAGACAAAAAAACCGGATATATTATGTTCACCGGAGTTATTGAAAGTCCATAGCATAGTAGAAGTACTTTGGTTATTATATAAAATAATGAGTAACATTTATACCCCTTAACCGTATAATAATACTAAGAAATACCCATGAGGGGTATGTGACGAAAGGGGTATAAAATATGAATGTTACAGTATATACTTCTTCAACTTGTCCGTGGTGTGTAAAAGCAAAGAAATATTTGGACACCAAGAAAGTTGAGTATAAGGAGGTTAATGTTTCCACAAATATATTGGGCTCTTTGGAGATGATGATGAAATCAGGGCAAAGGTCTGTTCCGGTTATAGATGTAGATGGCAATATTGTAGTTGGTTTTGATAAGTCACAGCTTGATAAATTACTTTCAAAAAGAGAAAAATAGTTCCCGGGAGGGAGCTATTTTTCTCTTTTTGAAAGTTTAAGGTTGCTTTACAGAATCAGCGGTATTAACGTTAATGGCTTCGCCTTTTTCCATAAGTATATGACCGGATTTATAGGGTTCACCATTAACCGTTATATAGACTTTATTGGAACCGTAATATTGACCTGCAGTATTAGCTACGGCTCGAAGAACAAGACTTTCATAGGATGCACCAAGATTCATTTCTGAAGTAAATTCCTTTGAGAAGTCTACATATACCATACCGTCATTATTTAAATACATAGTATTAATCTTAGCATTCTCGCCCATAAGTCTTATGAGTGCATCTTGAGGAGTGAGCTTAAATTGTTTTTCGAAGGCAAGCTTTGTAATATCATTGGTCTTGAAGGTCAAAGGTTTTTCAATATAATAAAGCTTTTCATCGTTTGAGTTTGGATAGTAAAATTTTACATTTTGTGTCAGAGCAGTATTTGATTCTAGTTTCTTTAAGGATGAGGTTACTTCCATGCCTTTTGCTTTATATAAAGATTTTACAAGTCCAATATTTGGAGCATAATAATCATAGTCTTTGGAGTCCTTTCCTTCTGTTGTAACCTCTAAAGCCTTATAATTCCCGGAGGGTACAGTAACAGGTACATTTACATTGGAGATGTATCTTTTCCTTCCATCCGGTAAAGTCCAGGACGTTCCTTTTACAAGCGGCTCTTTAAGAAGTACTTCTTCATAATTACTTGTAGCGGAAGTAAAGTCCTCTCTATAGTAACTCTCTTCCTTTTTAAAGATAAGCCTTAATTCACCATCTTTATTTTGAATAACTCTGCTTATTTCAGTGCCGCCATTATTTATTCTTTCCTGAAGCTTATCACCTTTAATATAATCTACCCATTTGTTAAAAGAGGCAAATTCATTGCCTTTACCTTCATATATATATGTCGTATCAGCGTTAAACGGATAGTAGTAAATTATTTTGTTTGAGGATGATTGGTCGGTCCGTTCCGAGGAGTTTGAAGAAGGTGGTACTGTATTAGTTTCAGTTCCGGGCTTTCCGTTGGTTTCTATAGATGTTTTTATGAGACTGCAGCCACAGAACATAATGAAATAAAAAAGCAGAGCCGCAATACATATGTTTCTTTTCATTTTTATCACCATTCCCTCATTAGATTTTGTTATTCTATACTATGCTTAATAATTGCAAAGCTTGTTATTTTTTTAGGGAGTACTGCAACTTTTTAATTTCTTATTTGTCTAAATGTATGTAGGTCCCAAGAAGTAAACAATTATATAGTCAGCAGAAATAGGGGGAGTATGAATATGCAGCAGCTTCAAAAATTTATAGATCATTTTCAAGGCCTAGGTATATTAAGCCAAGTAACTATCACACTAATTGGTGGCTCATTGATTTTAATGTCACTTACTTACATATTTTGCACATTATTTAAAAGAAGTATGTATGAGAGTATGATCTTAAAGATAGGTATTGTTGTAAGGGTATTGATGTTTTTAGGTTTTACAATAGAGTTTTATCATCAAAGGTATTCTGCAGTCACTGTAGGGGTATGGGGACATCAAGAGGAGGTTATGACGCAGTTTTCAAGCTATTTATTTTTCGGATATGTATTCGTAGTAGGAATATATGATATTTATACAATAGGACAAGATAAATTCAGAGGGTTTTTCCATGTTTTTGATATAACTATGATTAGTATACCTCTTATATACACTTTAACTGTGTTGATATACGAATTACACTTTGAAAAAGAAATGCTTTGGGCTATACCTTTAGTTCTATCTTTATTTCTTACACCGTATTTACTGTTTAAGATGTACTGGGACAACAATATAAAATCAAAAATAATTTTTTTTGCGGTTTCCATAGCACAAGTTTCAATTCTTAGTGTACTTGGCATTACCTTTTTACTTTATACAGCGATTTTTTATCTTCTGGTTGGAACGTATGAAATGGCAAGAACACTTTTTCGCAGAATACAGGTAGTGTCAAAAAGAAGCTTTAATAAAATAATAAAAGCTGTCGGTACGGTTTTGTCGTTGTTGCTCATCAGCTTCTCGTTATTTTGGACAGGAGCCATTCCTGTCGACGCAAATACTGCCTACTATGTATTTAATTATTACAACAGCAGCATAAAGTTTGCGTCATTGAAGGAGGCGGAGAAGGCAGCCAGAACTGCAGTTAATGATTATAAAGCTCCGATTAAGGTAGTTCATGGCAATACTGAGGATTTTGAAAACACATATATGCTGTTTTTAGGGGATTATTTAGTTGAAGTTGATGGAATCACGGGAAAGGTAGTACAGGTTTATCTCAATGTCAGCAAAATAAAAAATAGCATAAGTCGGATAAGTAAAGAGAAAGCATTAGAGAAGAGTATACAGTGGCTCAAGTCTGTTGGGCATAATTATGATGAAAAGGACAGCTATGTTGAAGCAATAGAGAAAAACGGACAATATATTGTTAGCTTCTATGTAAAGTATAATAACGGCACCATTTATAAAGAGCGTACGGCTTGCCAGATAAGTTGGTCCTTAGATGGAACTTTATTGTCAGTAATGATGGGAACTCCCATATTCTCACTTCAAGACTATAAGGAAATAAAGATAGACAGAGCGCTGCTGGATAAGAGTATAAGCAATTTTTACGAAGAATTAGAAATGAAAGTACCTATATATTCATTTTCCCAATTGGATACATTTTGCGCTTATAGTAGAAAGGCTCTTACTATAGATGTAATCTCAAGCAATAATGATAGAATAAGTATAGATGTAAATACCGGAAAAGTTATGGCTTTTAGAAGAAATAATAAGAACTTATATTTGCCGGAGGATAAACTGGGCTATTACAACGCGGATGTAAACAAGCTATATTATGATAAAGATTTAAAGGTGAGGAAAGATGACGCAATAAAAATTGCTTCAAAGTCTTATGGAATTTTTGGTGTATATTGCAGTAGGGCTGAGCTCATATACAAGGTAGATGAGGAAGAAAAAATGCAACTTAAATGGATGGTAGTAATAACTCCTTTTAAGAGTCAGGACCATCATATATACTTTGTGGATGTGAATACGGGGCAAGTCGAATCGCTGCTGGATTACGGAAGGGGTGAGTAGTATGACAGATGACAGAGAATGCTTTATATTCAGAGACCTATATGGGGCATATTTAAATAATGAAGTTGAAGAGGATACGGGCAAGTGGATGAAAGAGCATATAACCTTCTGCGGTGAATGCAGAAAATGGACTAAAGGTTACATGGAAGTTTCTGCTGAAGAGAAGGAGCAATACAATGAAGGTAAAATATATACTGATACAGAAAAAGAAAAGCTTGCAATTAAGAGGGCTAAGCTTTTGTTGGCAGCGGGGATGATTATAGTGATTTTCATGGGAATATGGGTATCATTATGGATATATAACTAAGGTGAAGGTGCGGCAATGAAGGAGAATTCTAATACTCTGGAGGATATTTACATAAAATATAAAAAAGACATATATTCATATCTTTATTACCGTACAAGTAATAAGGATACGGCAGAAGAACTATGCCACGAGGTTTTCTTAAGGGCCTTTAAAGCTTTTTCAGGGTTTAAAGGAAAGTCTTCAGTAAAGACCTGGCTATATTCAATTGCTCATAATGCATATGTAACCTGGTACAAAAGGGAAATAAGGTATGATATGGTTTCCATTAATACATCGGTGATAGAAGAAATTGAAAGTTATGACGGACAACCAGAGGCAGCGGTTGAAAGCATTGATAACAGACAAGCAGTACTTAGGGTATTAAACGATATGAAGGATGAATACAAAAATGTACTGGTACTAAGCGAAATTCAACAGTTATCCTATGAGGAAATAGCTAATACACTAAGTTGGGATATGTCAAAGGTAAAGACAACACTTTACAGAGCCAGAATACAGTTTAAACTAAAATATTCAAAAGAAGGTGATTGCCAATGAAATGCAGTATTATAAGAGACCTTCTTCCTCAATATGCTCTAGGCAAATGCAGTAAAGTAACTGAAGAAGTTGTAACTCAGCATTTGAAAAACTGCCAAAGCTGCAACAGACTTTACACTGAAATGCAAGTCGGACTCGGTCTTGAAGAATTTGTGCTGAAGGATCAGCTTAAGCAAAATAGTTTAGAGGATAAGGATTTTTGGAGAGAATATTACGGTAAGTTCTTAAAAAAGGGAATAATGATATTTATCGTTATATATATTGTGGCTCTGATGGCTAGATTATTAAAGTTGTGTTAGTTTAAACATTAGCATTAAGGGGGTAAAAATGAGGCAAATTAAAAAGAAACGTACATTACTCATGACATTGGCGGCCGCAATTATTTTTACAGTATTTTATAACATATATGATAATAAAAGATTCGTAATAAAGCATGCAGAAGTAAAGATAGACAAACTACCTGAAGAACTTGAGGGATTTACCGTTTTGCAGATTAGCGATTTACATGAGAAGCAATTCGGCAGAAGTCAGGATAAGGTCATTGAAAGTATTAACAATATTAAGTATGACATCATAGTTTTTACCGGAGATATGATAAATCATGAAAATGGTCAAAGAAAGCCCTTTTACGATTTATTGGACGGAAAAAAAAATAAGACTAATGCCTTTTTTGCTATGGGTAATTCAGATCCTATGCCTTGGATTATAAATGCTTCAGATGATACGATGTATCCTTCTTTATTTATAAAAGAGATTGAAGAAAGAGGACTTAAGTACTTAGAGAGACCGTATGAGGTTGAGAAAAACGGAGTTAGTCTATGGGTTATGGACCCCAGGGAGGTACCAAGTAAGAAGCCGGAAGTGAGTCTTGAAATGCTGGAGAAGGATTTGAAAAAGGATAGTAAGAACAGCTTTACCGTTCATGAGAAGGAAATAGTAGAAAAATTCGTGGATATGGATAAAAAACTTGATGCCAATAGTATAATAGTTGGGGTGACACATGTTCCGATAACCGATATGCTTGTGAATTCCATAAAGGACTACACCGGTGAGGAGTATTGGAGGCCGGACTATTCGCTTATTATCGCGGGACACTATCACGGAGGTCAGATAAGAATACCGCTAATAGGAGCATTATATGTACCCGGAGATCTTCCAAGAAACGGATTTTTTCCTGATCAGAGAAAGGTAAAAGGCTTGATGAAGGTGGACGATATGCAGCAGTATGTAAGCGCTGGACTAGGAGCATCGGGCGCTGGAAGTCCACTGCACTTTAGATTATTTAATACGCCGGAGATTAATGTAATAAAATTCACCGGTAAATAGGAAATATGATGCGATGTTAAAAGTGAGGAATGGAGGGGTAGAATTTGTGTATAGAAGCTTCAGTTCTATTTGTTTTTTGTTTGCCTATATGGGTTTTAGTAAGAATGATTCTATGGTTTATACGTAAAAGAAAGAAAATTGCTTTGGATTTTAAGCGAGAGGTGCTGTTATGGATTTTCTTTTTATATATAATTTGTGTTTTCAGCATAACCTTTTTTCCGTTAAACATAATTATCGGTGAAGAGCGGCGCTGGGTTTCATATAATATAATTCCCGTTGTTGGAACCGTAAGAGAGGTGTCTAATATTACAGACAATGCGGTTATGCACAACTTCATGATTAAATTCTGGATTAAGAATATAATAGGAAATATACTTTTATTAATGCCTCTGGGGGTATTGCTTCCTATGTTAAGGGACAGGTTTAAAAGTACTGTACGAACTGTTATATTTGGGTTTTTATTCTCTCTCGGTATAGAAAGTGTCCAGCTGTTATCAGGATATATAGGAAATATTGGACGAGCATTTGATATTGATGATATAATTTTGAATACATTAGGCGTTTGGATTGGTGTGCTGCTTTATAATAAACTGATTAAGGGTATAATAAAGATATATGAGTTTAAACGTTATAAAAGAAAGACGGACAAACAAGTTACATAGAAATAAATTTTTAGCAGCAAGCAAAGGAGCAATACGATGAGCAGAAGTTTTGAAGACTACAATATAAGCAGTGAAATAGTAAAATCCCTTACAATGCTGGGGTATAGTGAGCTGACAGAAGTGCAAAGTGAAGTAATGCCTTTGGCTCTTGAAAAGAAGGATATAATAGTAAAATCCCAGACCGGCAGCGGAAAGACAGCAGCTTTTGGCATACCTATATGTGAAAGCGTTGAAATAGAGGAAAAAGCTCCTCAAGCACTTATACTGACGCCCACAAGAGAGTTGGCTGTACAGGTGAAGGAGAATATAAACAACATAGGCAGATTTAAAAGAATAAGGTGTGAAGCGGTTTATGGCAAGCAGCCAATGAATATTCAAATAAGAGAGTTAAAGCAGAGAGTACATGTAGTCGTTGGAACTCCTGG
>JAEZDX010000163.1 GCA_023417975.1 Bacillota bacterium | reverse complement strand
GCTTTATCCAACAGTACCGTATCCGGAATCCTCGACAGACTTGAAAAGCAGGGATTGATTGAAAGAATCAGGAGTAAGGATGACAGAAGAGTGGTTTATGTGAGTGTAACTCCTGAATTCAGAAAAGACGCAAAAGAAAAATATAGAGATGTTCAACAAAAGTTTGAGGAAATGCTTAGAAAGGCTACCCCTGAGGAAAATGAAATAATCAGAAAAGGGTTTGAAACATTGGAGTCAGTTATTCAGAGACAAAAATAGATAGGGAGAGGATACTACAATGACTAAATTAGCAAAATATTTAAAGCCATTTATCGGACTAATTCTTGCTGCTGTAGTGCTGTTATTCGTACAGGCAATGTGTGACCTTGCATTACCCGATTACATGTCCAATATTGTAAATAAAGGTATTCAACAAGGCGGTATTGAAAATGCAGTACCGGAGGCAATAAGACAAAGTGAAATGGATAAGCTTACTTTATTTATATTTGGAAAGGACAAGGAAGAGGTTCTTAATAATTATACTCTTGTGGATAAATCCAGTGGTGACTATGATAAATATGTCAAAGATTATCCAACACTTGAAAAGGAACCGGTCTATGTTCTCAAGGATATTAATAAGGATGAAGTTGACAAGTTAAATCCTATTATAGGTAAAGCCATGCTCACAGTTGCAGGAATTGATAAAGCCAAGGCAGATGCCAAAGGCGGAGAGATTAACATTAATGGACAGAAGCTTCCTGCCAATACTGATTTATTTGCCGTAATGAAGAAATTACCGGAAGAACAGCGTGAAAAGCAGGTTGAAGAAGCTGACAAGAAATTCGTAGAGCTGGGTGACAGTATGGTTACGCAGGCGGCTTCTGCAGCAGTAAAAGCTGAATATAAAGCTTTAGGTATGAATACCGATAAGCTTCAGAGCAATTATATAGTACGTATCGGAGTTTATATGCTTCTCATATCACTTGTCAGCGCAGTTTGTGTTGTTGCAGTAGGTTTTTTTGCTTCAAGAACCGCCGCTGGGTTGTCTCGTAACTTGAGAAAAATGGTTTTTGAGAAGGTTGAAAGATTTTCCAATACTGAGATGGATAAATTCTCTACATCATCACTTATAACAAGAACCACTAATGACATAACTCAAATTCAAATGCTAATTGTAATAATGATAAGAATGGTAATCTATGCACCGATACTTGGAATAGGCGGAGTAATCAGGGCTATTAGCAAGAGCACTTCAATGTCTTGGATAATAGGATTGGCAGTAGCTTTGCTGTTATGCTTGATTATAGTTGTATTTACTGTAGCACTTCCAAAGTTTAAGGCAATACAAAAGCTTATTGATAAATTGAATCTTGTTACCCGTGAAAGTCTTGCAGGTATGATGGTAATAAGAGCATTTAATACTCAGAAATTCGAAGAACAAAGATTTGATAAAGCAAATAAAGATCTTACAAGCACAAACCTTTTTGTTAACCGTGTAATGGTAATATTGTTCCCTATCATGATGCTGATTATGAATGGTACTACACTGCTTATAGTTTGGGTAGGAGCTCATAAAATATCCGAATCAAGCATGCAGGTTGGAGACATGATGGCCTTTATGCAATACGGAATGCAGATTATATTTGCCTTCTTAATGATGTCCTTCATGTTCATAATGATACCAAGAGCATCCGTTGCAGCTCAACGTATAGATGAAGTATTGAAAACAGAAATTGTTATTAATGATCCCAAAAAGCCTAAGTCATTCGATAAACAGGCTAAAGGTGTAGTTGAATTTAAAAATGTGTCCTTCAGATATCCAGGTGCTGAAGAAGATATGCTTAAGGATATAAACTTTAAAGCACTGCCGGGACAGACTACTGCCATTATAGGCTCTACGGGAGCAGGAAAAACTACATTAGTTAACCTAATCCCAAGATTTTATGATATTACTTCAGGCCAGGTACTTGTAGATGGAGTAGATGTGAGAGAAGTTACGCAGCATGATCTTAGAGCAAAGGTTGGATATGTGCCTCAAAAGGGTATACTATTCAGTGGTACAATCGAATCCAATTTAAAATATGCTAATGAGAATGCAGTTCAGGAAGAACTTAAAAATGCTGCTGATATTGCACAGGCCACAGAGTTTATCAGCGAAATGCCTGAGGGCTTTGAAACTGAAATATCTCAGGGAGGAACAAATGTATCCGGCGGACAGAAACAAAGATTATCTATTGCCCGTGCGCTGATGAAAAAGCCGCAAATCTATATATTTGACGACAGCTTCTCAGCCCTCGATTTTAAAACAGATTCAACCTTAAGAAAGGCATTGAAGGAAAATACAGGCTCAAGCACTATGATAATAGTAGCACAGCGTATATCAACTATTAAAAATGCTGAGCAGATATTAGTTCTTGACGAAGGCAGAATTGTTGGAAAAGGAACGCATAAGGAACTTATGGAGGATTGTCCAACATATCAGGAAATTGCCTTATCACAGCTTTCAAAGGAGGAATTAGCATGAGTGAGCAGAACAACAAGGCCCCAAAAGCAGGAGCCGGACGAAACCATCGTCCCGGCGGCGGACCCATGGCTATGATGAAGGGCGAAAAGGCACGTGATTTTAAAGGCACTATGAAAAAGCTGTTAGGCTATCTTAATGTATACAAAGTATCTATAGTTGCTGCAATCATATTTGCGGCAGCCAGTGCAGCTTTAACGGTTGCCGGCCCTAAAATATTAGGCCATGCGACTACTAAGTTGTTTGAAGGAATTATGGATAAAATTGCTGGAACCGGCAATATAGATTTCGGATATATCGGAAATATAATGTTAATCCTTATTGGAATATACTTAGTAAGTGCATTGCTTGGATATGTTCAAGGTTGGATTCTTTCTGGCTTATCAATGAAGGTAAGCTATAATTTCAGAAAAGAGATATCACAAAAGATTAATCGTATGCCTCTGAGATATTTTGACGGAACAAATCACGGTGAGGTTTTATCACGTGTTACTAACGATGTTGATACTTTAAGCCAGACACTTAACCAGAGCTTAGGCCAGATTATAACATCAGTTGCAACAATAGTTGGCGTATTTATAATGATGCTTACAATAAGTTGGAAAATGACAATAGTAGCAGTATGTATAGTACCGCTGTCCATGGTACTTATCATGACTATAGTTAAGCACTCTCAGAAGTACTTTAAAGAGCAGCAGGACTATTTAGGTCATGTAAACGGACATGTGGAAGAAATGTACGGCGGTCATGTAGTAATGAAGGCCTTCAATGGTGAAAAGAAGAGCATTGAAACCTTTGACGGTTTGAACAATCAATTATATGGTGTTGCTTGGAAGTCTCAGTTTTTGACAAGTATAATGATGCCGCTTATGAATTTCGTAGGTAATTTAGGTTATGTGGCTATATGTATACTTGGAGGATACTTAGCAGCTAAAGGAAGTATAGCCGTAGGTGATATTCAGGCATTTATACAGTACGTTAGACAATTTACACAGCCTATTTCACAATTGGCAAACATTTCAAATATACTTCAGCAGACTGCTGCATCAGCAGAGCGTGTATTTGAGTTCCTTGAAGAAGAGGAAGAAGTGGCTGAAGCTTCAGAACCTGTTAAGCCGGAAAGTGTTAATGGAAGCGTAGAATTCAAGGATGTTCATTTTGGATATAATCCTGACAAGACTATTATAAATGATTTCTCAGCAAATATAAGGCCTGGTCAGAGAGTTGCTATCGTAGGACCTACCGGTGCAGGAAAAACAACAATGGTTAAACTTCTTATGAGATTCTATGATGTAAATTCCGGAGCAATAATGATAGACGGACATGATATAAGGGAGTTCACTCGAGGCGACCTGCGTTCAATGTTTGGAATGGTGCTTCAGGATACTTGGTTATACAATGGAAGTATAATGGAGAACATTCGTTACGGACGTCTTGATGCAACAGATGAGGAAGTTAAGAAAGCCGCTAAGGCAGCACATGTGGATAGTTTTGTGCATACACTTCCTGATGGATACAATATGATACTTAACGAAGAAGCTTCAAATGTATCCCAAGGTCAAAAGCAGTTATTGACTATTGCAAGAGCTATTCTTGCGGATCCGAAGATATTGATTTTGGATGAAGCTACAAGCTCTGTTGATACTCGTACAGAAGTTCAGATTCAAAAGGCTATGAATAACCTTATGAAAAACAGAACAAGCTTTATAATAGCCCACCGTCTTTCAACTATACGTGACGCTGATTTAATTCTTGTTATGCAGCATGGTGATATAGTTGAACAAGGTACTCATGAAGGACTGCTTGAAAAAGGTGGAGTTTATGCTAACCTTTATAACAGCCAGTTTGAGGGAGCTATAGCAGGTTAATAAAGATATATAATTAAGAACCAAGAGTGTTTTATAAATACCTTGGTTCTTTTTTTACTCCAAGCTTTTAAAATGGGAATGTAATTTAGCTTTATAGGAATAATAAACCTAAGGAATATATAGTTTTCATTAAAATTTATAAACTTGGAGTGATGTGAAATGGAAAGCAAGCGCGGTGGATTATCTGCATGGCAGCTTACTATGATGGCTTTGGGAACGGTAATAGGAGGCTCTTTCTTCTTAGGCTCTTCAGTAGCCATTCATGCGGCAGGGCCGGCAGTAATCATATCCTATATATTAGGTGGAATTTTAGTATATTTTATTCTCTATGCTCTTTCTGAAATGACTGTAGCGGACGCTTCTTCAGGCTCCTTCAGAAGCTTTGCAGCAAAAATTTTCGGACCTGGAACCGGCTTTGTAGTAGGATGGGTTTATTGGACAGGGATGGTACTTGCGATGTCCAGTGAGGCTACAGCGGTATCTATTCTCCTACGAAATTGGCTTCCTGGTGTGTCAATAGCGATGCTTGGAAGTTTTATAATCGTTTGTGTTACTTTGCTAAATTTGTTGGGAGCAGATATGTTAAGCAAGCTGGAGAGCAGCTTGGCTGCAATTAAAGTACTTGCAATAATCTCTTTCATCATAATTGGACTTTTGCTTATTGTTGGATTATTACCTGGTAGTCCCAGGCTGGGAGCTGGAGAACTGACGAGAGAAGCCGTAATGCCTGGAGGAATTGGCAGTATTGCAGGAAGTATGCTAATAGTTATTTTTTCATATGCGGGCTTTGAAATAATAGGCTTGGCTGCTTCTGAAACCTCAAATCCTCAAAAAACTGTACCTAAGGCAATAAATTATACGGTTTTAAGTCTTGTTGGACTTTATATAATCTCTGCTGCAGTCTTGCTGCCACTAATTCCCACTTCAGTATTGAATGAGAGTATAAGTCCAATGGTAGCTGCACTTGACAGATGGGGTATAGGCTGGGCAGGAAGTGCATTAAATTTTGTACTGATTACTGCTATCCTATCTACTATGCTTGCAGCAATGTTTGGCTTGGGAAGAATGATACGTTCATTGGCTGCTGAGAGGCATGCACCTAAGTTATTAATGGATAAAAGAGATGTACCCTATAGAGGAATAATTTTTTCAGGTTTGGCAATGCTTTTGGGGTTAGGCTTCGGTTTGCTGTTCCCGAGAGTATATCTTTTCCTTATAAGTTCAGGAGGGTTTGCACTGCTTTTTACTTATGCAATCATATTAGCTACACATATACGGTTCAGAAGGAAGTATGGTTGTCCTCCTGAAGGAAAATGTCAAATTCCTGGGTTTCCATATACCTCCTGGATTGCATTGATAAGTATCATAATAATCATACTAAGTATGCCGTTAATCCCCGGTCAAGGTTCCGGACTTATAGCAGGTATTGTATTTATTGCATTCTATTCCGTTGTATATTGGGCAATGAAGTTATACAGAAGGATTGACAGACAGTATACCGTAAATGATCTTTTGAATAATAAAAAGCAGCGAGTAAGCTTGTCAACAGAGATGTCCGAGGAATTGATAGCGTCTAGAAAAAAGAAAAATCACAATAAAAAAAGAAAAAGGTCTAAAAGAAGAAAGTAGATTCTTAAAATAAGTGACATCTGCAAAACCATATTATTTACAGATGTCACTTAATAAAAGTTACTTAAGATGTGTGAGTTTAAACCTTAATAATAAATTCAAATATAAACTCGCACATCTATATTTACTTGGAGATTTAATATAGTATAATTAGCTAAAGAGACTGTAAAATCGACTCTCAGCAAATAAATTACATAGGATAAAAAATTGGAGGTAAGAAGATGAGTACTAAATTAATTTTCGCAATAATATCAATAACCGCAGCACTTGTGTTTTATACTTTAGGTGTGTTTAGTGAGAGAAGAGAAAAGCTATTGAGAGGTTGGCATGTCATAGTATTTTGGATTGGACTAGCCTGTGATATTACGGGAACTACAATAATGAGCAGCCTTGCTAAAGAGGAGAACTACGCTGCAAAGTCTTCTGTGGCACAGACACTTCATGGCGTTACAGGTGTACTGGCTATTCTGCTTATGTTATTTCATGCTGTATGGGCTGCTTGGGTACTCTACAGAAATGAGGAAGAAAAGAAGAAGACTTTTCACAGATTTAGTATATTTGTATGGATTATTTGGTTAATTCCTTATTTAATAGGAATGTTTATGGGAATGAGAGGATAAATATTATTAAAGGGTTTTACAGTTATTTGGTGAAAGTTACTAATTATTTACACAATCATACAAAAAACATTAAATGGCCTGTACCCGTGTTCATATCTTAATTATACTATTATTAAATGGATAGGTATATTTATGTATTAAAGGAGATATAAGTCATGAATTATGGTTTTTTTGATGAGCAGAACAAAGAATACGTTATCACAAAGCCCGATACGCCTGCACCATGGGCGAACTATCTCGGTTCTCCGGAGTATGGAGCTATTATTTCAAATAATGCAGGTGGGTACAGCTTCGTTAAATCCGGAGCCAACGGAAGAATACTGCGGTATAGGTTTAACTCTATAAATGCGGATCAGCCGGGAAGATATATATATATTAGAGACAAAGAAACAAAAGATTTTTGGTCAACGTCATGGCAGCCTGTAGGTAAGAGTTTGGATAAGTATGAGAGCCAATGTCACCATGGTACGGCATATACAAATATACAAGCTAAGTATGATAATATAGACACCGAAACCTTGTATTACGTACCGCTAAACAAAGCTTATGAGATTTGGAGACTTAGAATAACAAATCAGGGGAATACGGCGCGCAAGTTGTCCATATTCGGCTATGCTGAATTTACTAATGAAGGTAATTATGAGCAAGATACGGTAAATCTTCAGTATACCCAATTTATAACGAGAACGGAGTTTATCAATAATAAAATTATACAGCATATAAATGAAAATGTTGATAAATCCATTGATGGTAAAAATGGAAAAGAGAGATTCTTTGGGGTAGTCGGGGCTCAGGTGTGCGGATATAACGGAGATAGAGATGTTTTTGTCGGCAATTATAGAAACTATTCCAATCCTATTGAGGTAGAAAGCGGTAAGTGCAGCAATGCCTTAAATTTCAATGGAAACTCCTGTGGAGCATTACAGATAGATTTGGAATTAAAGGCGGGAGAGACAAAAGAGCTGGCCTTTATTTTGGGAGAATATGCGGATGCTGAAGCTTCTGTAATTATGAGGGACTATAACAATTTGGAAAGAGTAGAGCAGGAATTATCTGAGTTAAAACAATTTTGGCACAGTAAACTGAATAACTTCCAAATAAAAACTCCAGATAATAATTTTAATAATATGATAAACACCTGGAATTCTTATCAATGCTTTATTACATTTATATGGTCAAGAGCTGCTTCTTTTATGTATTGCGGCTTAAGAAACGGGTATGGATATAGGGATACGGTGCAGGATATTCAAGGAATTATACATCTGGAGCCTGAATTGGCTGCAGATAAAATTAGGTTTATGCTTTCGGCACAAGTAGATAATGGAGGAGGACTGCCTCTTGTAAAATTCAATCATAATGCGGGACATGAGAATACTCCCGATGACCCTGAATATGTAAAGGAGACAGGTCATCCTGAATACAGAGCAGATGATGCATTATGGTTATTCCCAACTATACAAAAGTACATTAATGAAAGCGGGAACAAAGCTTTTATTGATGAGGTAGTTGTATTTGCCAATGGCGGTCAAGCTTCAGTTTATGAACATTTAAAAAGAGCCGTTAATTTCAGCATGGAGAGGTTGGGGGCTCATGGTATGCCTGCAGGACTGCATGCTGACTGGAATGATTGTCTACGATTAGGGAAAAAAGGTGAATCCACATTTGTTGCCTTTCAATTATATTATGGGATTAAAATATTAAAAGGCTTTGCTCTAAATAAAAAGGACTTTGATTATATTGAATATCTGGACAGAATTCAACTTGAGCTTGGAGAAGCAATAGAAAATTATTGTTGGGAAGAAGATCGATTTATAAGAGGTATACGAGAAGATGGAGAGATAGTAGGCTCAAAGCAGGATAAGGAAGCAAGCATGTGGCTTAATCCTCAGAGCTGGTCTGTTATAAGCGGTTTTGCAAAAGAAAAGCAAGCTGAGCTTGCTATGGACAGTGTATACAATATTTTAAATACGGAAAACGGAGCTATGCTGTTATATCCTCCATATAAGGATTATGCCTTTGACGGTGCATTAATGCAGTTGTTTAATGCTTGTACAAAGGAAAACGGCGGCATATTTTCACAGTCCCAAGGCTGGCTTATCTTGGCTGAAACTTTGATTGGAAACGGCAATAGAGCTTTTCAGTATTACAAGGAATGTAATCCGGCAGAAATGAATGATAAGGCGGAAATAAGAAAACTGGAACCGTATGTTCATGGGCAATTTATTGAAGGTAAGGAAAGCCCATTTATGGGAAGGGCTCATGTGCATTGGTTGACAGGTACAGCTTCTACTGTAATGGTAGCATGCGTAGAAGGTATTCTCGGTATGAAGCCGCAAATAGACGGGCTTAGAATAGATCCTTGTATACCTGATGAATGGCAGGAGCTTTCAATTAGTAAATGCTTTAGAGGAAAGAAGCTTAATATATTAGTTAAAAATGAAAATCACAGCCAGAAGGGAGTAAAAGAACTGCTTGTTAACGGAACAAAGATGAATGGTAATTTTATTCCTGAAGAAGTACTTGGAAAAGAAAATGAAGTTATAGCGATTATGTAATTTCACCCAAAGTGAATATTGGTATGTTGAGAAACCTCTATTGATTTAAAGTCTGTAGAGGTTTTTAATTTTTTTGAGAAAAATCATCTTTGGTGACCAAGTATTTTTGAAAATTAACAAGTATGAAAGAATGTGGTTTTTCTGTTATAAATTACTGAGATGTATATTTACTATTGGATAATTGAGATGTATAATAAATATGAAGTGAGTAATCACTCATTAAATAAAAAGTGATTACTCACTTTGGAATATGCAAATGGAGGACTAATATGGACGATAAAGACATTTTAGACAGATATCTTAAGGACGAGACTGTACCCGAAGATGAACTCACAAAACGGCAGTGGCAAATCCTAGAGGCTGCGCTGAAGGTGTTTTCTGAAAAAGGTTTTGAAGGAAGCAGGACTAGCGATATTGCAAAGGAAGCAAATGTAGCGGAAGGAACAATATTTAGGTACTACAAGACAAAGAAGGACTTATTGATGGGTCTATTTATACCCTTTATAGTTAAATTTTTTAGACCTTTGATGTTTAAATCAATAGAAAGAATAATTGATAATGATAAGGACAAACCTATTGAACAAGTACTTAAGGAGATTTTTTTAGATAGGCTCCAATTAGCCAGAAAAAATGAGGCACTGATTAAGACACTGTTTTTGGAATCTGCTTATAGACCGGAAATTATGGAGGCGCTTCAAAGTCAAATAATGCCAAAGTTCATACCGGTAATAGAAAACTTTATGAAGCAAAATATAGAAAAAGCCAATTTAAAGGATATAGAACCGAGAGTTATAACAAGGACAACCATGAGTATGCTGGCTGGATATTTATTTCTGAGCACGAGTTTTCCTGATTTTTTTTCGGCTGAGGATGATGAGAAGGAAGTTGAAAAGATAGTAGATATACTACTGAACGGAATAAAGAAATAATTCATCTACTGTTAACATAAATGAAACTTTGATAAATTATGAGGAAAGGTAGGTTAATACTACTATGAGTATAAACTCTGTAATTTCAGTAAAAAATTTAACTCAAAAGTTTGGAAATTCTATAGTGTTAAATTCGGTGAGTCTTCAGGTGAAAAAAGGTGAGATTTTAGGAATTCTAGGGCCCTCCGGTTCGGGGAAAACAACTTTAGTTAAGGCCATTGTCGGCATGCAAACACCGGCAGAAGGTGACATAACGGTATTGGATACTAAAATCCCTTCTTTAAAGGTAATATCAAAAGTAGGGTATATGGCTCAATCGGATGCCTTATATGAAGATTTAAGTGCTATAGATAATCTACTATTCTTTGCATCGTTATACAATTTAAAGGGTAAAGATGCTAGAGCTCGAGCGGAAGAGGTATTAAAGCTCACACATCTTATGGATCATCGGAAAAAGCTCGTAAGAAATTATTCAGGAGGAATGAAACGAAGGCTTTCCTTGGCTATATCACTAATACATGAGCCGGAACTTCTAATTCTAGATGAGCCTACAGTTGGTATAGATCCTGTTCTAAGACAGGAATTTTGGCAAAAGTTCTATGAGCTGAAAAACAAAGGATGCACTATCATAATAACAACTCATGTTATGGATGAGGCCGAAAAGTGTGATAGATTAGCACTTATTCGCAATGGAAAAATCACTGCGTTAGAAACTCCGGAGCAATTAAAAAAACTATCCGGGCAGAGTACTATTGAAGGTGCTTTCTTATATTTCGGTAGTTCAAAGGACGGTGAGTAATTTGAAGAGCTTTACTGTTGCTCATAGATTAATAAAACAACTTGCAGGTGATAAAAGAACTGTAATGTTAATGTTCGTGGGACCAATCTTTGTAATATACCTGCTGAGTATTATACTAACTTCAGCCCCTAAAAAAGCTGATATTCAAATAGTATCAGCACCGGATGCATTTGTTTCCTCACTTAAGAAAGAAGCTAATGTAGTAATTTCACCTAATAGAGAAGCTGCCGTTGAAGATTTAAAGAATAAAATATCGGACGGATTTATAACCTTTAACGGTGATGTGCCACAGATAACAATAGATGGTTCAGATCCAAATACCTCAAGACTTGTAATAACATCGGTGAATAAAGCCGTTGCTGCATTTACACAAGATAAGATAACTGCACTAATTGAGGATTTAAGCAAAGCTGCTAAGGGAAATGTGCCAAAGGTAAGTCTTAATAGTAATGTAGAGATTAATTATATGTACGGATCAAAGGACATGAATCTCTTTAATAGTATGGCGCCAATGATGATGGGATTTTTTATATTCTTTTTTGTTTTCTTAATTGCAGGAGTATCTTTTCTTCGTGAAAGAATAAGCGGTACATTGGATAGAATTCTGGCTACTCCGCTAAAGCGCAGAGAGATAGTTCTTGGCTATTTTCTTGGCTTTGGAGCCTTTGTAGCAATTCAAACGCTCATAATACAATTATTCATGTTTTTCGTATTGGACATAGATCAAAAAGGTAATTTTTTCACAGTTCTATTAATTAATTTAATACTTGCAGCAGGTTCTTTATCAATAGGAACATTTCTTTCTTCCTTTGCCAGAAATGAGTTGCAGCTATTTCAATTTGTTCCTATAATAATTGTTCCCCAAGTTTTGTTTAGTGGAATATTTAATTTAGCAGAAGCTCCTGTCTGGGTAAAAATGCTATCAAAGATATTTCCGTTGACCTATGGTGCAGAAGCTTTGAAAAATGTTACTATAAAGGGATATTCCTTAGGAGAGGTATCCTTGGAGGTTATTATACTTTTGATATACGCGCTGCTATTTATAGTACTTAACATTTTTGCATTGAAAAAATATAGAAGGATATAAAGGGTTAAAATTGCCGCAGTTTGAAAAGGACTGCGGCAGTATGCACTGATGGTCATTTAATAATCAAAGCTCCTGAATTTCTTAAAAAGGTCTGTATTTCAAGTTCGTCAAGAAGAGGCTGGCCTACTAAGCAATGTTTTTGATGATCGTTCTTATGAGTATGAAAGTCAGAGCCTGCGGTATAAAATGAAAAATGGAGTAAAGCCTCTTTAATAAAAAAATCTGTATCAGCTGCAGTATTACAGCAGTATTTTGCTTCTATGCCATCAAAGGGGAAAGCCAGTAATTCATGAAAAATACCTCTATTGATTCTTACAGGGTGAGCTAATACAACCGAAGCATCAAATGTCTTTAAAAAGGTTATGCCATCAATTACGGAAATGGTGCTGCCAAAAGGCTCAATAGGTACAATATCTTTTAATAAGCTTCTTGCTTCTTTAAATCTATGGCTGCCTATAAGCTTTAGTATTTCTTGAAATATGCTCTGATAAAAGGACATATTTCTAAAGTAACCCAATATATGAATGCTTTCGCCCTTATACCTGGTAGACAATTCAACTCCGGGTATAACCGAAACTCCATGTTTCATACCAATTTCAGCACCTTCTGCTATTCCGCACGTAGAGTTGTGATCTGTAATTGCGATGGTGTCTATTCCTCTTTTTTTTGCATAGAAGATAAGTTCTGTTGGGCTGAGATCACCATCAGATGCAGTTGAATGAATATGAAAATCACCTTTAGTTAACATATTGTCACCTTACTTCTATTATTTTTGGATGAAGATATAAGCCACAAGTTGAAAAGCTCCGGTCTAAATTTTTCAACTGAATTAAGAAAGCTTTCCATATAGCCGGCTTGAGCTAAGCCGTTAAGTATTAATTTGGGATAAACAGTTTTTTTCTTCATAGCTTTTGCAGTATCGATAAGCTTTAAATCACCGGATGGGGTGATAAATATATGAAATATTGCGGTATCAAGTCTTGTGAAGCCTATAGCTCGCATAGCCTCATACAGCTCTATAATTTTATAGCACAGTCCCTCAGATAAAAAGTTTGCAGTCAAATATTTATTCAGTTCCTGGCCTTGTATATATTCGCGAATTATATAATTATAACCTGATGAGTACATTGCCGGAAAGTGAGGGTTTCCCTGAGCCATCATTAGAGTGTTAAACTCATCTATACATGCTCGGGAACTTTTGAAAATTTTTATACACTTTTCTGAATTGATTTTATATACAGTACCTTGAGTGCCCTTACCAAGTAGTTCCAGATTCTTTGTGTGTATGCCAGCATAAGCTTCTATTTCAATCACCTGCCTTAGGTTTAAGTCTCTATGCCAGTATATGTTGTAATATATTTTTTGTACTTAACTGAGTATTTTTACATAAATAAAAATCACACCTTTAAAATATTAATGGTGTGATTAAAAATTGTCTTATTTATTAACTTAAGGAGCAAACTAAAGAATTGGTGTCATAATCGAAGGTGCAGGAATCAGCACTGTTTTTTAGATTCCATGCATTAAGTACTTCTTCATATTTTTTAATAAAGCTTAAATAGGAACTGCATTCAAAAATCAAATTTTGCAGCTCTTTAGAGCTGTTGTTATAATAAGAGATTACAAGGTACTTTGAATCAGAAGTTGCTTTATGTTTCTTAGATATATAAACATCACTTTCCAAGCTTGACAATTCTATGCCACTCTGAATTTTCACAGCTGTGATTTTATCAAAATCAATAAACAAATCAGTATTTTTATATTCTATTCTAAAGTTAAGCTTATCTTTCATTAGTATAAGTGTGCATTTAGTTCTTTCCAGAATGTTGCTCATACCTCCAATATAATCTGCCTGAATTCGCTTTACCGATACTAAAGTATCAGTCTCAGAAGCATTAACTGAGGAATTATCAATAGGGGTAGCAGCTATAACCGCAACCAGCGAAGTAAAGACAATTGCAAAAACAATAAATAATATAATATTCATATTAATTCCTCCATTCATTTATATATTAATAAAATTATAATATATAACAGGATATATTGATATTATTATTTTAAAAATTAGTAAAAATAACAATATCGTAATAAATGATAAATAATATTGATAAATTGCAAAATATCCGGTGTGGATATGTTGTGTCGTTTATCATGGGTAATGGAAGAGTAAAATTATGTTGTAAAATCTATTTTATTGGAGGTAATATTATGGTCAATCCTAAATATCATATTTTTGTGTGTACGAGCTGTAGAATTAATGGAAAACAGCAGGGATTTTGTGCCTCAAATGAAGCTGTGGATGTAGTGCAGAGATTCATGGAGGAAATAGACTCAAGAGATCTGTCCGGTGAAGTAATGCTTACAAATACAGGCTGCTTCGGAATCTGCAGTCAAGGACCAATTGTAGTGATTTATCCTGAAGGGGTTTGGTACGGTGCGGTAACTACGGACGATGTAGAAGAGATTATGGAGTCTCATATAGAAGGTGGAGAAATAGTAGAAAGATTAAGAATATAAGGAAGCGTAAAAAAATAACAAATATTTAGTAATCCTATTGACATAGTAGGTAATAGTTGTTATAATTTAGAAAAAGTAAATATTAAACTTCTTATCCAGAGCGGCGGAGGGACTGGCCCTATGAAGCCCAGCAACCTGAATTAATTTCGAAGGTGCTAATTCCAGTAGGTTTATACCTTAAAGATGGGAAGACAAAGGACGTTTATCCTCTTGTGGCCATCTACAGGAGGTTTTTTATTTGCTTTAAAAAGTTAATAAGGAGGTATTGAGTATGAAGAAATTGTATATATTTTCTTACTCTATGTATCAATGCAGCATATAGGGGCTGATATTTAAAAATAAGAGAGAACTTCTATTAATGATAGGAGGAGTTGGTTTGAGCGATAAGATTGTTGGGGAAAACAAGACTATCATATCAGAAGAGTGTTTGGAGAAAATGTTTGAGCTGTTAAGAACTATAAGGTATGGTTCTGTTACTTTAGTTGTGCAGGATGGTATAGTAATTCAAATTGAAAGAAATGAAAAGATACGATTTAAAAAGAACTAGACAGTAAATATACAAAAATTAAATAGGATGGTATTTGTAACGATGGTTGACCAGGTATTCTGGAGACTAGGTATATATTTTAAGGTTCACGATTAAGAGGTGATTTAACACATTTCTTTATTGTGTAACTTTAATATAGCTTAGCCTCCTTTTATTTTGCCGGTTATCTTATTACAACTTGTTAGGAGTGAAGTGTATGTCGAATAAAAAGATTAAGCAAATAGCCATATATGGTAAAGGAGGAATAGGAAAGTCTACAACTACATCCAATATAAGTGCAGCATTGGTAGATGCAGGATATAAGGTAATGCAATTCGGTTGTGACCCTAAAAGTGACTCTACAAACACATTAAGGGGTGGTAAATATATTCCTACAGTATTGGATCTTCTGAGAGAAAAAGGAACTGTAAAAGCAGAGGATGCCATATTTCAAGGATTTGGAGGAGTATATTGTGTAGAAGCAGGTGGACCTGCACCTGGAGTGGGGTGTGCCGGGCGCGGAATTATTACAGCGGTTCAGTTATTAAAACAGCAGAGAGTATTTGAGGAACTTGATCTGGATTATGTCATATATGATGTGCTGGGAGATGTAGTATGCGGAGGCTTTGCAGTTCCTATACGTGAAGGTATAGCTGAACATGTATTTACAGTATCTTCAGCAGATTTTATGGCAGTGTATGCAGCAAACAATTTGTTTAAAGGAATTAAAAAATATTCCAATACGGGAGGAGCTCTTCTCGGAGGAGTTATAGCGAATTCTATCAATGCTCCTTATTCCAAGGAAATAATAGATGACTTTGCAAAAGAAACTAGTACTCAAGTGGTGGAGTATATTCCAAGATCCGTAACAGTTACTCAAAGCGAACTTCAAGGGAAGACAACTATTGAAGCAGCTCCGAAATCTGAACAGGCCAAGATTTATAGGAGATTGGCTGAAAAGATTGCAAACCATACGGAATCAAAGGTACCGTCACCATTGGAGGTGAAGGAATTGAGAGAATGGGCAGCTAAATGGGCGGATCAGCTACTTGCAATTGAAACCGGTGAAATAAGAAGCGCTGCGGGAGGTATATAAGAAGGCTGTATAAATG
>JAEZDX010000154.1 GCA_023417975.1 Bacillota bacterium | reverse complement strand
TCTCCACACACATATGTATGATCCCATTCCCATAATCGCTTTTGGAATAGATGGTGGGCCGCCTATAGTATATATGAATCACGCAGACCATTGCTTTTGGCTTGGTGCAAGTATAGCCGATTTAGTGGTGGACTTAAGACCTTGCGCACAACAATTAACACTTGAGAGAAGAAGTGCAGCAGCTTCTTATATTTTACCGTTACCTTTACAAGCTAAAAAGGAATTTAATAAAGCCGAGGTTAGAAAAAAGTTCGGAATTAAAGAGGACGAAACAATTATTTTTACAATAGCTTCTCATTATAAATTCAGGAGTATAAATAGTAATTGCTATATTAATATAATAAAGCAGATAGTCGATAAAGTGGATAACTGCCGTGTATATATAATTGGACCGGTAGATAAAGGTAAATGGCATGAAATTAATGTTTCAACAGGGGGCAAAATAAAGGCACTCGGAACATTAACTGAGATAGAAGAATATTATGAGATAGCAGATATATATCTGGACTGTTTTATGATTGCCAGCATGACATCCTTATTCGATGCAGCCACATATGGATTATCAATAATGAAATTCTCAAACAGCCATTGTCCCATTCTTACAGACTTTGATGATGAACTTAAAGCATGCAGCTACAGTAGTGTGAATGAGATAGTACAAGAAATTAAGACCATTAATAAGAATAAAGGTAAATATAAAAGCATTAATGACAGTGTAATAAAGAATCATATAGTGGACACGAAAGAAAAAATTCGTAATATATATGATTCACTAGGTAGTCACAAGGTTAATATGGAATTAGAAATAAGCAACTATACGGAAGATAATGATCTTTTTTGGAGTCTGCTAATTAAAAAGGGATATGTATATTAAAGAGCAAGTGAACTGAGCTTGCGGCTGAGTATTAATTTATTTTGTAGAATTGTAAGCAATTAATAAAGGGAGGCAGTATGTATAATTGTTCGTTGCTTAAGTTTGTGGATATAAAGAGTAAGTACGGGCATTTGACGCCTATCGAAGAAGGCTTTGATGTTCCATTTGATATTAAGCGTATCTTTTACATTTCAAAGGTACCTACAGGTCTTGAGAGAGGCTCACATGCTCATAGAAAAATTCATCAAGTTCTCATATGTGTTAACGGAACCGTAAGGGTAAGAGTGAAGACACCAAAAGAAAGCACAGAATATATTTTAGATAACGCTACTGTAGGCCTCTACTTGGCGCCATATACGTGGAGTGAGCTCTATGACTTTTCTGAAGATGCAGTACTTTTAGTACTTGCATCGGACTATTACAATGAAAGTGAATATATTAGAAATATTGATATATATATGCAAGAAGCAGAAAGACGGTATTAGGTGATGAGTGATATGAAAATACAATTTTTAAATTTCGAACCAATGCATAATGAAATTAGAGATGAGGTTTTAGAAGCTTTTAAAAAGGTGTATGATAGAAACTGGTTTATCTTAGGACAAAGTGTGGAGGGGTTTGAACAAGAATTTTCTAAATATTGTGGAGCAAAATATTGTGTGGGCTGCGGTAATGGATTAGATGCACTTTCCATCATTTTAAGGGGATATGATATCGGGAAGGGAGATGAGGTTATTGTCCCATCCAATACGTATATTGCCACAGCATTGGCTGTTTCCTATGTAGGTGCAAAGGTAGTTTTTGTAGAGCCGGATATTAAAACCTTTAATATAGATGTAAAGCGAATTGAAGCTGCAATTACAAGCAGAACAAAGGCTATTATTGCAGTACATTTATATGGGAGACCCGCTGAAGCAGGTGAAATAAAGAATTTATGCGAAAGATATGGCTTAAAGCTTATTGAAGATGCAGCTCAGGCTCATGGGGCCCAGCTTGAAGACAAGAAAACAGGGAATCTTGGCGATGCAGCCGGATTTAGTTTTTACCCAGGCAAGAATTTAGGGGCACTAGGTGACAGTGGTGCCATTGTTACAAATGACAAAGAACTGGCTGAAAAAGTAAGAGCCATACGGAATTACGGTTCCTTAAAAAAGTACTATAATGAGTATAAAGGAGTTAACTCAAGATTGGACGAAGTCCAAGCAGAATTTTTAAGAGTAAAACTAAAGTATTTGGATATGTGGAACAATGATAGAAAGAAAATAGCGAAAGAATATCTGGAAAGAATAAATAATAAGAAGATAATTCTTCCCTATGTCAGCTCAGCAGAGGATTCTATATGGCATGTTTTTATAGTCAGAACACAATATAGAAATGAGCTTGAGAGTTATTTAAGAAGTAAGGATATAGGAACATTGATTCATTATCCGGTACCAATTCATTTGCAGAAAGCCTATAAGGACTTAGGATACAAGCAGGGAGATTTCCCAATAGCAGAGGAAATAGCCAATACTGTGTTAAGTATACCTATGTGGTATGGTATGAAGCAAGAAGAGATTGACTATGTAGTAGAGACTTTAAATCAATGGTAGCAGATTAAACGAAAAAGCAGCGTAAACCACGCTGCTTTTTCGTTTATTATAAAACTGATAACATATTCCTTAATATATGAATGGAGTTTTGAACAGCTATAGGAACAAATTTTTGAAAGTCCATGAGTGCACCCGTATTGGCATTGTCTGAAATTGATCGGATAACTACAAAGGGAACTGAATTCAAATAGCAAACTTGCGCTATGCTTCCGCCTTCCATTTCACAAGCAAGGGCACCAAACTCAGCCTTCAGCCATCTTAATTTCTCTACATCCGAAATAAATTGATCACCTGTAACAATCCTTCCTACAAAGGATTTATGATTATCTATATTACTGAAAGCTTTTTTGGCAGCAGCTATGAGTTCATCATTACATTTGAAAGCAAAGGTATCCAGCCTTGGTATTTGTCCGTGTTTATCTCCGAAGGCAGTAGCATCCATATCATGCTGAACTAGGTTTTCTGCAATGACTACATCGCCGGGAACTATATCCTCGCCTATACCGCCGGCTACTCCAACGTTTATAATTTTGTCAACGTTAAAGTCATCCACTAAGATTTGTGTACAAACTGCCGCATTTACTTTGCCGATACCGCAAGTAACTACAACTACATCTTTTTCCCAAAGCTTTCCGGAGAAAAATTCCATATTTGCTTTTAGAACCTTATCTTCAATATTCATTTCTTCTTTTAGTATTCGAACTTCTTCATCCATGGCACCTATTATTCCGATTCTCATATTAATACCTCCAATGAGTTGCTTTAACATATATATATTTCCGTTAAGCGTATCTATAAATAACATACAGAAACGCTCAATGTATGTCAATACGGAAAATTCAATAATTATCGTTTAAATGCCCTAATTGACAAATAGTAATTAAATCGAAAAAAGTGTCAAAGTTTGTCTACGGTACATAGTATATAGTAGTTAAAGTAAAGGAGGTACTCTTGATGAGCAATGAGGTATTAATTTATATTACAATTATTTCATTGGTTATTGGTGTTATTGGAATTATAGTAGGATTAGTTCCGTTTTTATTAAGAAAGGGCTATCCCGTTGGGAAAGCATTAGATAATGTACAAGGCATAGTAGATAAAGCAGATTTATTAATCAGTGCAGCTGATAAGTTCATGCCGAATAATCCGGCAGTAAACGTGATGGAGGTAATTTCTAAATGGGCTAAAATAGCTGTAGGAAATGCCGAGCAACTGTATCATACGGCAGAGATAGAAAAGAATCAAAGAATTGATGTTG
>JAEZDX010000146.1 GCA_023417975.1 Bacillota bacterium | reverse complement strand
GACAAAGGCAGCCCAATGGAAAGGACACTATACAGAATTTGTTTTGAATATTCGAGAAAAATATCCTAATGCGTATATAATACTTACTACCAACGTCATTAAACATCATCAGAGTTGGGATCGTGCCATCGGAGCTGTATGCCGACAAATAAATGATGATAAGGTAGTTCATTTCCTTTATTCAAATAATGGACGGGCTGTACCTTGTTTTATAAATTCCTGTTGGGCTGAACAAATGGCTTTTGAATTGAGTTTATTTATTAAGAAGCTGATAAGTAACGTATAAAATACCAAATAATGTATCAAAAAGAAAAAAATATAAATTAAGTATGGAAATGTAATCATAAAAGGTTTACAATAAGATTATAATTTAATACATCATGTATTGCTTCAAAAATATTTTATAGAGGGGGACTCCAAATGAATAAGCAATTAAAAAAGGTTTGTTCAATGATAGCGGTAACATTGATGACAGTATCATTGTTTGCAGGCTGTAAATCGGATAAACCTACGACACCAAGTACTACTGGAGAAGCAACAGGAGAAGTTGGCGGTGATAAGAATTCAACGCCAAGGAATGAAACACTTTACTTTAACGGACAGCAGTGGAATTCAATTAATGACTGGAACCCGCTATCCAGTAACTCAAATAATGCAATGGGTGTTGGACAAAAGGATTCAGCAAGAACACTATGCTATGAAACACTCTATATGTACAACATGCTTGATGGAAAGTTGTACCCGCTGTTAGCCTCAGGGGATCCTGTATGGAATGATGCAAAAACCGAACTGACTGTTAAGATGAACGCTGATGCAAAGTGGTGGGATGGAACACCAGTTACGGCAGATGATGTAGCTTACACATGGGATACTAATGTAAAGTATCAAAGCGCTGGAGGAGCAGATTATTCAAATTATATTGACAGTATAAAAGCGAAAGATGCTTCTACAGTAGTTATCGCTGCTAAGTTAAAGGACGGGAAGGCTGTTAATCCTCTAAAGGTATTGGAGTATATTCCAAGACAGTATGTAATGCAGAAAGCGTATCTGCAAAAGGTTGAACAGAGAACAGGCAATGATGCTACAAAGATGAAGACCGATAAGATGGATGACTTTGTTGGATCAGGACCATATAAAGTACAGACATATAATGACCAGAAGGTTGTATTCCAGAGAGATGAGAATTACTGGGGTAAAGCAGCATCAATGTGGGGCAAGCTTCCGGTTCCAAAATATATAGTTCATAATATTTACAAAGATAATGCTGCAGGAGATACAGCCTTTAAAGCAGGTGAAGTCGATGTTTCTCAGCAGTTTATAAGTGATGTACCAAGTATGGTTGCCACCGGAAAGATTTCTACTTATTTGCCGGAAGCTCCTTACAATTTAGGTGCTACAATGCCAACAGCTTGGTTTAATGTTGAAAAAGCAGGTCTTGATCAAGTTGCAGTACGAAAGGCAATCGCTATTGCAGTTGATTATGATCAGATTCTTAAAACAGCTATGAGCGGCCAATCATATTCATTTAAAGAAGTACCGAGAAGCATAATGAACACAACAGCTACTGAACAGGCTCTAGTAGACCAAAGTCAGTTAAAGAGTGTTCAATGGACGGGGAATGATATTGAAGGTGCAAAGAAGCTTTTAGATGATGCAGGTATTAAAGATACAAACGGTGATGGATTCCGTGAATATAATGGGCAGAAGCTTTCCTTTAAAACTGAATGTCCTAGCGGATGGTCTGACTGGAATGCTTCCCTTGAAATAGTTGCAGCAGCAGGTAAAGCAATAGGTATAGAGATTACTACTTACTTCCCGGATGCCAATACATTCTATGATGATTTATCAAATCAACGTTTTGATATAGCTATGTGGAGTCCATCCGGAGCAGGTATTTCAAATCCATGGACACGTGCTTTTGGATTAATGTCAAGCACCTATAATTCAATACCGAGTCAGATGACAGGAAACTTTGGCGGATATTCAAACAAAACGGTTGATGACCTGCTAGCTAAGATTCCTCAGGAAACAGATCAGGCAAAGCTTAAGGATTACTATACTCAGCTATCAAAGATTTATTTGACAGATGTACCGTCCTTCTCATTAATGTATAGACCTGAATTGTTCTATACAGTTAATGAAAGTGTATGGACAAATTATCCTCAGAAAGGTTCAAAATCTGATAAGGGAATAGAAATACCTCCATATGATTTGACTGATGGTTATGGCATTGCCGGACTATATACAATTAAGTTAGCAAAATAGTAAATTAAGATTTTTTAACTAGTTCTAAAGAAATTAGCCATGCTTTCATAACCTTCAATGGAAAACATGGCTAGTTTTTTATTTAAATTTAACTACAAATGTATTGAGGAATACAAGGAGCATGAAGATTAAGTATCTTCATGGACAGGATAAGGAATACAAGGAGCATGAAGATTAAATATCTTCATGGACAGGATAAGGAATACAAGGAGGGATGGAGTATTGAAAGGATATAAAAAATATTATACTAAGAAAATAATTTGGTATGTTGGAACTTTATTTGTTGCAGTTATTTTGAATTTTCTTCTTCCGAGACTAATGCCCGGCAATCCTGTATCGGCTATAGCAGCAAGAGCTGCAGCAGGGATATCGGATCAGACGGCTGCACAACAGGCTTATGATTTTTATGTAAAAGCTTTTGGATTAGACAAACCTATATATATTCAATTTTTTCATTATATAGGGAATATGTTTAAGGGAGATTTTGGAGTTTCCTTTATTCAATACCCAAGATCTGTTTCAGACATATTGGCAAAGTCAGTATGGTGGACAGTGTGCTTGCAGTTGCCGGCAATTATTGTAGGCTGGCTTTTAGGCAATATCTTAGGTGCGGTGGCAGCATATATTAAGAAAGGTTGGGACAAGGCTGTTCTTCCTACCTTTCTATTTGTTAGCAACATGCCTGCATTCGGAATGGCTATTATATTACAATTTTTCTTCGCAGTGTATTTAAAATGGTTTCCGGCATCACTTGGATACGGATTTGATATGATGCCCAGTTTTAGCATAAAGTTCTTTATTTCTGTGATATACCATTATCAACTACCGTTTTGGTCTATTGTACTTATAACAATTGGAGGACAGGCAATTGGAATGCGTTCTATGTCAATTTACGAGCTTAACGCTGATTATGTTAAGTACAGTCGGTTCCTTGGCATAAAGGACAGAAAGGTTGTAAAGTATGTG
>JAEZDX010000139.1 GCA_023417975.1 Bacillota bacterium | reverse complement strand
CCTCTAATGTGTTGTTCAGTGATTTTAAATCTTCTACATTCAACGCCTTTACATTTCTATCTATCTTTCTTAAGAATCCGGTCAAGGTTTTTCCAGGGCCTAACTCAATAAATGTATCTATCCCGTCACCGAGCATTCTTCTTATTATATCTTCCCAAAGCACAGGACTCATCGCCTGCTTTACCAATAAATCTTTAATTGAATCTTTACAATCTATATAATCCCCGTGTACATCAGTTAACACAGGTATTTGCATATCACCAATTTTTATGCTTTGAAGCTCTTTTTGAAGCTTTTCTGCTGCAGGCTTTAATAAGGAACTGTGAAAAGGGGCACTGACCGGTAAGGTTATACCTTTACCGCCTTTACTTGTTAAAATCGATACTGCTGCCTTTAGCGCCTCAGTTTCGCCGGCAATTACTATCTGTCCCGGACAGTTAAAATTTACTGCTTCAACTGTACCGAGTACCGATGCTTCTTTGCATCCTTCCAACACTAAATTTTTATCTAAGCCAAGGATAGCTGCCATTCCGCCTTTTCCAACCGGTACAGCCTCCTGCATATATTTCCCTCTTTTTCTTACAAGCTTAACTCCCTCTTCAAATTCCAAGGCTTTGCTGCAAATCAATGCAGAATATTCACCAAGACTGAAGCCGGCAGTCACATCTGCCTTTATACCCTGACTTTCCAACGCCTTCATGGCTGCTACACTCACAGTGAGAACTGCGGGCTGCGTTATTTCAGTAACATTTAATTGTTCCTTACTTCCCGTGAAACACGTTTCAGCTAAATCAAAGCCAAGCTGAGAATTTGCTATATCAAAAATATCTTTGCTTTTTATAAAATTATCATATAATTCCTTTCCCATTCCAGTATATTGGGAACCTTGACCTGAAAAAATAAATGCTATCTTTGACATTCTCCACCTCTTGAAGCAAAACATCTTAATTTATCTTCAGCTTCAATAAACATTTCCTCAACTATTTCTTTTGCAGTTTGTTCCTTAACGATTAAACCTGCAATTTGACCTGCCATAACAGAGCCCATATCGATGTCCCCATCTCTTACAGCCTTTGGCAGTGCTCCTCTTCCCATTTCCTCGTATTTTTCTAAAGGCGCATTTTCTTTTTCCATTAATTGAAACTGCCTTGTCAATTTATTCTTCAAAACACGTACCGGATGCCCTGTAGGCCTTCCCGTAACTACAGTATCAATATCTTTAGCTCCTAAAACCTTTTGCTTGTAATTGTCATGAATTGTACATTCTTTTGCAACCAAAAATCTTGTTCCTACCTGAACTCCTTCTGCTCCAAGCATAAATGCTGCAGCTATTCCTCTTCCGTCGCCTATCCCTCCTGCAGCTATTACAGGAATTTTAACAGCATCAGCAACCTGAGGTACTAGTGCCATAGTAGTCAATTCACCAATGTGTCCACCGGACTCACAGCCTTCTGCAATAACCGCATCTGCTCCTGTTCTTTCCATTCTTATAGCAAGTGCTACAGAAGGCACTACCGGAATAACAATTATGCCGTATTGTTTCCACATACTTATATATTTTCCGGGATTACCGGCTCCTGTAGTCACTACCTTAACACCTTCTTCACATACCAGCTTTGCAACTTCTTCAGCATTACTGCTTAACAGCATTATGTTTACTCCAAAAGGTTTATCTGTCAACGCCTTAGCCTTTCTAATTTCATCTCTTACATATTCTACAGGTGCATTAGCTGCCGCAATTATTCCAAGGCCCCCGGCATTACTCACTGCAGCAGCCAGAGAACTGTCAGCCACCCAAGCCATTCCACCCTGAAAAATAGGGTATTTTATACCAATCATTTCACAAATCTTCGTCTGAAACATACTCTTCCTCCTATTTTTGGATATGGATTTAAGGTCAGACTTTCATCTGACCTTAAATTAATTATTTATTAGCTTCTATGTATTCTACCGCATCTTTGATGCTTGTAATACTCTCAGCGTTCTCAATCTTTATATTGAATGCCTCTTCAATTTCAATTACTATCTGAAATAAATCCAATGAGTCTACACCCAAGTCTTGAAATGTAGTCTCCATAGTTATTTCATCTTCCTCTACTCCCAATTGATCAATTATAATTTCTTTTACCTTTTCAAATATCATTTTACCTACCTCCAAAATATTATTATTTTTCCCACTGCACGAATGCAGCTCCATAGGTAAGGCCTCCGCCAAACCCTACTATAATGATCTTGTCACCTTTTGATAACAAGCCATTTTTGTTCATTTCATCCAATGCCATAGGTATAATTGCACTGGACGTATTACCTTACCTATCCAGATTCACATAGAATTTTGATATATCCACATTTATCTTCTTTGCTGCATAATCTATGATGCGGAAATTGGCTTGGTGAGGAACGAAATATTTTATATCTTCAGCTTTTAAATTTTCTCTTCTCAGTATTTCTTCTATACTGTCCCCCATTACACCCGTTGCAAACCTGAATACTTCTCTTCCTTCCATAGCAATTTCACTGCATTGTTCTGATGCCTTTGCATTTTCTGCATAAGGATTATTTACAGGAAGTGCCTGGCACTGCAGCACACTACCCTTGGATCCATCCGATCCAATAATAATCGAGCCTATGCCATTTTTGTCAGAACTGCTCAAAACTACTGCACCGGCACCGTCTCCAAATAGAACGCAAGTATTTCTGTCCTTCCAGTTTATTATCTTTGAAAGAGTTTCCGCACCTACAACAAGTACATTTTTGTAAACTCCATTCTTCATAAACTGCATTGCAACATCCAATCCATAAATAAATCCTGTACAGGCTGCATTTATATCAAAGGCTGCTGCTTTATGTGCACCTAATAAGCTCTGTAGTAAGCATGCTGTGGCTGGAGTAAACATATCAGGAGTTACCGTGGCTACAATTATTAAATCCAATTCTTCAGCAGTTATTCCGGCATCTAGCAATGCACTTTCAGCTGCATGATAGGCTAATTGTGAAGTATTCTCTCCAGTAGTTATTCTTCTTTCTCTAATGCCCGTTCGGCTTGTAATCCATTCATCACTGGTATCTACTATGTCTGCCAAATCAAAATTAGTTACAATCCTCTCAGGTACATATCTACCTGTTCCCTTAATAATAACATTCCCCATGCCTTTACTCCTTACTGCCTTCATTTAGATCATATTTTTCCCTGAAGAAATTATTTACCTTTTCCAATGCTTTAATAAGTATACCTTCTTCCTCTTGGCTGAGTCCTTCTGCACTTTCTTTAACCATGTCATTGTGAAACTTTTCGTGAATTCTATAAGCCAGCTTACCTTTTTTCGTAAGTTGAATTTGAACAACTCTTCTGTCTTCTTCTATTCTCTTTCTTTCTACATAACCTTTCTTAATAAGCTTGTTTATGGCAGTAGTTAAAGTACCTACAGTTATTCTCAAATCTGCAGCTACTTCCGACATATTTCTTGGATCATACATACCTATGGCTTCTATGGTATGTATTTCGGTTACTGAAAGATCACTCAGAGCACCTTGCTTTAAAGCTGACTGCTCAATCTGAAGAATATCATTAAATATATCCACTAGAATTTCATTTACGACACTATAAATTCTATCCATGATTTTATTATTCACCCCAATCACGGCTTATTTTGTGATTCAAATATTTTGACAATCAAAGTATATTACAAAAAAATAAAACTGTCAATAAACAACCCTCCATATATTGGCAATACTCTATGCAAAATGGCTCACCTTGCGGTTTTATAAAATTTTGAATTTTTTGTGACAGCTACAACCATATTACTTAAAAAGCTATTTGAAATTCGATATTTTCTTCAGTGTACTTGTTGATGTTAAAACTCACACATTTATAAAAATGTGTGAGTTTTAATATTAATGAAAGTTATTTATACATACTCCATTTTTCTGTTCTTAAAGTAAACACTTTTTAATCCAGTTCTATCCAATATCTCATTGACACAGCTAAAATTTGCCCCTATTGCTGTTGGAATATGAGCATCTGAGCCTATTGTAACATAATGGCCTCCGAGTTCTTTAAATCTTTTATATATGTCCATAATGTTTGTAAAATTTGAAATACTATTAAGCCTTCTTGTATTAATCTCCAATGCCATATCATATGCTATGACGCTTTTCAATACATCATCTACAAGATCACCATATTCCTTCATGCTGATTTCCTTATCTATATAGGGAGCATATCTGCATATATAGTCTATATGACCTAAAGAATCAAAAAATTTTTCGCCGCTTATGTTTTTTTTCATAGTCATGAAATACTGTTCATAAGCCTCATATTTAGTTTTACCTGCATAAAACTCAGGAAAGTATATGTCATATTTTCCCAGGAAATGAATTGAGCCTAACACATAATCAAAATCATACTTTTTTGCAATAGCTCTGTTCTCTTCCATAAATTGCTCCGTTAAACCCATTTCAACACCGAGCAGTAAATCCTTTCCTCTGTAACTACCGTATTCATTGAAGTATTGCTTTATATCAAATTTGAAGCTTCCGGGGATAGGACAATTTAAATCCAAATGTTCTGTTATCACAAGTGCAATACCTTTTTCTTTTGAAACTTCCAATGCCTCTTTAAGAGTCATTTTCGAATCTGTAGAAAAAGTTGTATGCACATGGGTATCAATCATTCCCTTCCTCAGTATAGCACGCTACAATCTCACCAAAATAGAAGGTATGGAAATCGTCATCAGCATAGGAAGTGTTCAGTATATCCTTGCTTATCAATGAGGGATTCATATCCTGTTTATATACAATTTTACACTCGTAAATATATTCACAACCAGCTATAACAGGAGTACTTACAACTTTTCCTGCTATAGACGTAATCTCTGCAGCATCAAATTTATTCACATCTCTGCCTGTTTTGCTTCCGCATATTGCTAAAGCTTTCTTCATTTTATCCCCCACAGGGATGCTTACCGTAAACTCTCCGCCGTTTTCAATCAGTTCATGTGTATATCTTGACTGCCTTACCATAACAGTAAAAATAGGTTTACCCCATTGATAGCCTACACTTCCCCAGCTTATAGTCATAGTGTTTTCTTTATCACCATTTTTTGTAGTAAGAAACGCACCTCTCTTATGCAAATTTTCCATAGCTTTCTCTAAGTTTTTTATGAATTCAACTGCCATTCCGGTTACCTCCTTTATGCTTTAAAATATGAAAAGTAAATACTTACTTATAAATAGGGAAACTGCAGCAAAGCTTCTTCACTTCTTCTTTTATATGAGACAGGTCTTCACTTCTATGTTCTATAACATAGTTTATAAAGTATGCTATCTTTTTCATCTCTTCTTCCTTAAAGCCTCTTGTAGTTACCGCAGGAGTGCCTATTCTTATACCGCTTGTAATAAACGGACTTAAAGTTTCAAACGGTATTGTGTTCTTATTAACTGTTATTCCAACAGTATCCAAAAGCTTTTCAGCTTCTTTCCCTGTAATATTCTTATTTGTGAGATTTACAAGCAGTAAATGATTGTCTGTTCCACCTGATATAAGCTGGAAATTAAATTTTACCAATTCTTCTCCAAGCACTTTTGCATTTTTTACAACCTGCGCCATATATTCTTTATACTCTGAATCCATTGCCTCTTTAAAGCATACCGCTTTAGCAGCAATAATATGCATTAAAGGTCCGCCCTGCATACCTGGGAATATTGCTTTATCAAGATCTTTAGCATACTTTTCCTTACAAAGAATAGCTCCTCCTCTAGGTCCTCTTAGTGTTTTATGCGTAGTAGTGGTAACAAAGTCCGCATACGGCACCGGATTCGGATGAAGACCCACTGCTACTAATCCTGCAATGTGAGCCATATCTACCATAAAATATGCTCCAACTTCATCTGCTATTTCCCGAAATTTCTTAAAGTCAATTACTCTTGGGTAAGCACTTGCACCTGCTACAATCATTTTTGGTTTATGCTTTATTGCAAGTTCTCTTACCTCTTCATAGTTAATTGTTTCGCTTTCCTTATCTACTCCATAGGATACAAAGTTAAACAGTTTTCCGGAAAAATTCACCGGACTGCCATGAGTTAAATGTCCTCCATGGCTTAGGTTCATGCCTAAAACCGTATCTCCTGTCTCTAGTACCGAAAAATACACAGCCATATTAGCCTGTGAACCTGAATGAGGTTGAACATTGGCATGCTCAGCTCCAAAAAGCTCTTTAAACCTGCCTCTTGCAAGCTCCTCCACCTTATCTACAACTTCGCAGCCACCATAGTATCTTTTTGCCGGATATCCTTCAGCATATTTATTGGTGAGCGGCGATCCCATAGCCTCCATTACAGCCTTGCTTGTGAAATTTTCAGAGGCTATTAGCTCTATATTGTGCTCTTGTCTTTCAGTTTCTTCATTAATCAGGCTCAATAATTCCTGATCAGTGGATTCTATGTTTTTATAAACCATTGGACTCACTCCTTACAAACTACTTTATATAAATTATAAATATGGCTAATCTATTTAGCAACAAGTTTTTTTAGTTGAAGCTGCCTAAAGCAATTTAACTTCACTGTAATATTGAACTTAAATTAGTTTATGATATAATATGTTTGGGTTAAGGCGGGTGATTTTATGGATGTCAATACTATTGCATATATCGCAGTGGAAGCAGGCAGAATTATTCTTGAAAATGGCGGTGAAACCTACAGAGTCGAAGAAACTATAATAAGAATTTGTAATGCTTTCGGAGTGCGTCACTCAGATAGCTTTGTTACCCCAACAGGAATAATGATGTCGGTTATTGATAAGGACGGCAAAACAATCTCTATTATAAGGAGAATAAGAAATAGAACTGTAGATTTAGAAAAAGTTTGCAAGGTTAATGAATTATCAAGGAACATTTGCACCTATTCCCATTCTGAAGAGGAGTTAATGCAGCGTTTAAAGGAAATTGATACTACAAAGAGATACAGTTTTTTTACAACAGTATTTTTTTCATCCATTGCTGCCGGATTTTTTACTATTCTTTTCGGCGGCGGTATTCAGGATTTTCTACCGGCTTGTTTCGCCGGGCTTTTAATTAAAATTATAAGCATTTATTTAAGTGGCATCAGTATAAATGATTTCTTTATAAATATTGTTGGTGGGGCTTCTGCGGCATTTACAGCCTTACTCTTAAGCAAGATGGGTTTTGTAGATAATGTGGATAAAGT
>JAEZDX010000126.1 GCA_023417975.1 Bacillota bacterium | reverse complement strand
GGAACAGGACATGAGCATGCTATTACTGTAGCAAGAAGCAGTGAAGTAAATGGAAGCTATGTTGGATATAAAGCTAATCCTATATTAACGCACAGACATCTTGGAAAAAATTATCCTATAGTAAATGTTGGACACGGCGACTTGGTTGAAACACAGAACGGTGAATGGTGGATGGTACTATTAGCATCAAGACCGTACGGCGGTTATTACAGAAATCTAGGCAGAGAAACCTTTCTAGTGCCTGTAGCTTGGGAAGATGGTTGGCCTGTAGTAAGCATTGGATCGGGAAAAGTTGAAAATAGCTATCCTGTGCCGAATTTACCTGAAACATTATATGCAGCAAAGCCTAATTGCGATAATTTTGAAGGCAATACACTTGATGATATGTGGAATTTAATTAGAACACCAAAGGAAGAATTTTATAGCCTAAAGGAACGTCCGGGCTTTTTGAGGCTTAAGCTTAGACCATTTTCAATAACGGAGCTTGAAAATCCTAGCTTTGTTGGAAGGAGACAGCTGCACAAGAGCTTTACTGCTTTCACAGTTATGGAGTTTAACCCTCAGCAAGATGGAGAAGAGGCAGGAATAGTACTACAGCAAAATCATCAATTTAATTTCAGATTTACCTATATTCAAAGAGCCGGAAGAAAAGTTATGAATTTATTATGCTGTAAAGGTGGGGAAGAAACAGTAATTGCCGAGCAAGAAGTATGTGCTGAAAAATTGTATTTAAAAGTAGAAGCTATAGGACAAGAATACAGCTTTTATTATGGAGAGGATATAAATTGCGGTAAGTGTCTTGCAGAAAAGGTGGATGGAAGAATACTAAGCACCGATGTTGCAGGCGGATTTATCGGAGCATATATAGGATTATATGCCAGCAGCAATGGTAAAGACAGTAAAAATAATGCCGACTTTGACTGGTTTGAATATTCAGGAGTATAAAATTTAAGCAGAATGCTTTTAAAGATTATATGTTATTAAGTGAGGTGTGTTTATGGAAAGTAATTTCAATAATAGTATCCTGTCTTTAGCCGATGCCTATAAAGATTACTTTGCAATTGGAGCGGCTGTAACAGTTGAAGATTTGGAAGGAGTACAGGGCGAACTTCTTGCAAAGCATTTTAATAGTTTGACTGCTGAAAATGTTATGAAGTTTGGGGAAATTCATCCTGAACAAAATAGGTATGAATTTAATAAGCCTGATAAGATGAAGGATTTTGCATTGAGGCATAACATGAAGATGAGGGGGCATACCTTTGTCTGGCATAATCAAAATCCAGGTTGGTTGTTTTTAAACAACGATGGAAGCGAAGTATCCAAGGAACTGCTGTTGGAGAGATTAAAGCAGCATGTAAAAGAAGTTTCAGCCAGATATAAAGATATAGTATATGCATGGGATGTAGTAAACGAAGCTATAGAAGATAGGTCGGGAGAACAGTATAGAGATACAAGATGGAGAAGAATTCTAGGGGAAGACTATATTAAAACGGTTTTTGACATTGTTAAGTCAGAAGTTCATAAGGCAGAGTTGATTTATAATGATTATAATAATGAACTACCTGAGAAATTACAAAAAACGTATAAAATGCTTAAGGACTTATTGGAAAAAGGAACTCCTATTGATGGGGTAGGCTTGCAAGGACACTGGAACATTACAGATAACACACTTATAGACAATTTGAAAAATTCTATTGAAACATATTCTTCTCTTGGGCTTAAAATTCAAGTAACGGAACTTGATGTATCCATGTTTAATTTCGAGGATAAGAGAACTGATTTATTAGAGCCTACAGCTGAAATGTTATATATGCAGGAGGAAATGTATGATAAAATATTCTCAGTATTTAGGCAATATAAAGATGTTATAAACTCAGTTACCTTTTGGGGAATAAGTGATCGATATACTTGGAAGGACGATTTCCCGGTTAGAGGAAGAAAAGACTGGCCTATGCTTTTTGACGTAAACGGAAAGCCTAAAGCAGCTTTTGATAAGGTAGTAAATTTTAAATAACAAATGATAGAAGTAGGGGCATCGTATTAAATGATGCCCGTACTTATTAACGGAGGTCTTGGAATTGAATAGTTCCGACATAGTTAGTAAGAGAGTAAGTTTATTAGCATTAACTTGGCCAATATTTGCAGAAACTTTTTTAAGGATGCTGCTTGGAAATGTAAATGTATATATGATAGGCAGACAGACAGATAAAGCTGTAGCAGCAGTAGGAGTAGCTACTCAGCTAATCAGTATGCTTATTATGGTATATGGAATAGTATCCGTGGGTACGGCCATTATGGTAAGTCAAACCTTAGGTGCCGGAAAGAGAAAAGAAGCAGCTAAAGTAGTAAATATAGCTATAATCTTTAATTTTTGCTTTGGAGTAATATTAAGTATAGTGTTTGTAGTATGCGGCAAGTGGCTGCTTATGATAATGAATCTTCCACCTGAGCTAATGCAATATGCACTGCCATATTTAAGAATAGTAGGAGGAATATCATTTACGCAGGCTATTTTGGCTACTATGGCGGCTATAGCAAGAAATTACGGTCAGACAAAAGCTCCAATGGCTGTAGCCATAGGAATGAATATTATTAATGTAACAGCAAATTATATTGTTGTATTTAAGCCTTTCGGGATACCTGATTTCGGGGTTAGGGGAATTGCAGTATCGGTTGGAATAAGTCAATCCTTTGGAGTGTTGGTTATGTTCTTTCTTCTGTTTAAATATCTTAAGCTTGGTTTAAGGTTTCATATACCAAGGCCCTTTCCTTTCGATATACTTAAAAATATACTCAACATAGGAATACCTGGGGCGGGATCCTCGTTATCCTATAATATATCTCAGCTTGTAGGTACTTATATTATTACTTTACTTGGTACACAAGCTCTGACAACAAGGACATATATGCAAAATATAATAAGTATTCTTGCCATGCTTGGCATGGCTATTGCTCAAGCTAACCAGATTATGATCGGACATTTGGTTGGAGCGAATGAGCAGCAGAAGGCATATAAGCAGTGTTTCAAAAGTTTGAAGGTAGCAATTATCTGCGACTTTACTTTTGCATTTGTATGCTTCCTATTTAGAAGCCAGCTTTTTGGTATATATACTCATGATCAAGCAATCATCGGAATAGGCAGCTTGCTATTAACTATAAGTCTTATATTGGAACCGGGACGTTGTTTTAATATGGTGCTTGGTAATGCACTGCAAGCTTCAGGTGATGTAAAGTTTCCTGTAGCAGTTGGAATTATTTCTTGTTGGACTGTAAGCGTTGGATTAAGCTATGTGCTTGGAATTTATTTTAAGCTTGGCTTGCCTGGAGTATATATAGCTTTTGCAGTTGATGAATGGACTAGGGGATTGGTTCAGCTGTGGAGATGGCGTTCAGGCGTCTGGAAAAGCAAGAGGGTAGTTTTAACCTAAATTAAATATGTTTTATTAATGGATTATGGACAGGAAGCTATGAAATATATGCTACCTGTCATTTCTTCATACATAAAACAAGCATATAATACAAATAGGTTAGTATAGTACATGTTATCGGTGCTGTTTTTTTTGTAATATAGTATTATAGTTAAGTACAAATAAAGATGAAAAGCGAGTGATTTGATG
>JAEZDX010000023.1 GCA_023417975.1 Bacillota bacterium | reverse complement strand
GCTTTATCCTTATGTTAAAAGATTATTAGACATTGTATTTTCAATGGCCGGCATTATTATATTGTCGCCTGTGCTGATCATTATTTCGGTTTTAATAAAGTTGGATTCTAAAGGACCAGTTCTTTTTAAGCAGAAGAGAGTGGGGAAGAATAAAGGGGAATTTTTTATTTTGAAATTCAGAACCATGAGAACTGATACCCCAAAGGATATGCCTACACATATGTTGAAAAATCCTGAGGCTTTTATAACTAAGTTAGGTAAGTTTCTCAGAAAGTCAAGTCTTGATGAGCTGCCACAGATATTCAATATATTAAAGGGAGAGATGAGCATAATCGGCCCGAGACCATGTCTTTGGAATCAGTATGATTTAATAGAAGAAAGAGACAAGTACAAGGCTAATGATATTTTGCCGGGATTAACAGGCTGGGCTCAAATCAACGGAAGAGACGAGCTGCCAATCGATGTGAAAGCAAAGCTTGATGGAGAGTATGTGCAAAGAATGGGATTGAGGATGGATGTTAAGTGTTTTTTCGGTACGATTAAAAGCGTTGTAAAAAGTGATGGCGTTATAGAGGGTGGAACGGGGAAACTTCAGAAAAGTGAAGCTGCTTTGAAAAAGGAGACAATAGTACAATGAAGAAGATACTAATAACAGGGGCTAACAGCTATATAGGGACAAGCTTTGAAAAATGGGTTCAACAATGGCCGGATAGCTATTCAGTTGATACGGTTGATATGATTGATGGCACATGGAAGGAAAAGGACTTTTCCAAGTATGATGTTGTATTTCATGTGGCTGGGATAGCCCATGTCTCAAAGGATCCAAAGATGGAGAAGCTATATTATAAGATAAATACAGATTTGACAATTGAAACAGCTAAGAAGGCAAAGTCTGAAGGCGTTAAACAATTCATTTTCATGAGCAGCATAATTGTCTATGGTGACAGCAGTTATATTAATCAAAAAAGAGTTATAGATAGAGATACAGTACCAATGCCAAGCAATTTTTACGGTAATAGTAAGCTCCAAGCAGAAAAAGGTATTAACCAGTTGAATGATGGTAAGTTTAAGGTGGTAGTATTAAGACCACCGATGATATATGGCAAGGACTCAAAAGGGAATTATCCAAGATTGGCAAAGATGGCGCAAAAGTTGCCTATATTCCCTGATGTGGATAATGAAAGAAGTATGCTTCATATAGATAATCTTTGTGAGTTTATTAAACTTATGGTAGATAATGAAGAAGAAGGCTTGTTTTTTCCCCAAAATAAAGAATATGTAAGAACATCCGAATTGGTCCACCTTATAGCTGAAGTTCATGGGAAAAAGATAGTGCTTACGAAGTTGTTTAATCCGTTACTACGGATTTTAGGTATAAAATTAGGAATTGTAAATAAAGTTTTCGGTAATTTGGTTTATGATAAACTTATATCAGATTATAAAGAAAGCTATATAATTAATACTTTATATGAATCCGTTTTGGTAACAGAAAAGTAAGTATATCAAGGTATAATAACAGTAAAAAGTATAGATTTAGTTTTTCTGTAACTAATACTAAATAACATTATTTTTCTATTAAACTGAACTTTTTTAGGAGGATTATATGAAAATAGTGGTCGCAGGTACAGGATACGTGGGATTAGTCACAGGCGTCTGTTTAGCTCATGTAGGCCATAGTGTTACATGTGTAGATATGGACGAGAATAAAATTGAAATAATGAAGAAAGGGATATCTCCCATATATGAACCGGGACTGGAGAAAATACTAAAAGAAAGCTACTTAAGAGGGAATTTGTCATTTGCTTCGGATTACTATGAAGCGTATAGACAGGCTGATGTCATTTTCATAGGAGTAGGTACACCTGAAAAAGAAGATGGATCAGCAAATCTAAAATATGTTTATAATGTATCCAGACAAATTGCTGAAGCTGTGGAGAAAGACTGCATAGTAGTTCTAAAGTCTACAGTTCCCATAGGAACGAATGATAATATTGAAGATTATATTAGAAAAAATCTGAAGAACAATGTAAATATAGAATTGGTATCAAACCCTGAGTTTCTATCACAGGGTACTGCTGTCAAGGATACTCTCCATGCTCATAGAATAGTAGTAGGTGTGGAATCCAAGAGAGCCGAAAGTGTAATGAAAGATATATATAACAAATTTAATCAACCTATAGTTATAACAAATCGTCGCAGCGCAGAAATGATAAAATATGCATCTAATGATTTTCTTGCACTAAAGATATCATTTATAAACGAAATAGCAAATTTGTGTGAATTAGTAGGGGCAAATATAGAGGATGTTTCAAAAGGTATGTCATTTGATCCGAGGATAGGGGATCGCTTTTTAAATGCTGGAATAGGGTATGGAGGGTCTTGTTTTCCAAAGGATACTAAGGCACTGCATTGGTTGGCAGAAGATAATGGATATGAGATAAAGACTATTAAGGCAACTATTGAAGTAAATGAGAATCAAAAATTTAGATTAATGAAAAAAGCAAAAAAAAGATTCAAATCTTTTGAAGGCCTAAAGGTTGCTGTTCTAGGATTGACCTTCAAACCCGGAACAGATGATCTAAGAGAGGCTCCATCAATTCCTAATGTGAAGATATTAATTGAAGAAGGAGCCGAAGTATGGGCATATGATCCAATTGGTACAGAGAACTTCAAGAAAGTTATTTCAAATAATATAAACTTCGTTAATTCTCCGGAAGAAGCATTAAAAGATGCTGATATGGCATTCATTTTTACTGAATGGCCGGAGATTGCAAAATTAGACTTAAATGTGTTTACAAGGCTTATGAAAACTCCAGTAGTATTTGATGGTCGTAATTGTTATGGAATAAAAGCTGTTGGTACTGCAGGATTAGAATATTATTCAATAGGAAGACCAATGGTCACAACTATTAATCCAGGGCTGAAGGTAAAAGAAGCAGCTTTAGATGTTGAAAAGTAATGACTAAATAGGAGGATAAACATGAAAAGAGCATTAATAACAGGAATTACAGGACAAGACGGTTCATACTTAACAGAATTACTTTTATCAAAAGGATATGAGGTACATGGAATAATAAGAAGAGCAAGCTCCTTTAACACCGGTAGAATAGACCATTTATTTGAAAATTCTGAGGTTGGAAATAAGAAATTGTTTCTGCATCATGGTGATCTAACAGACTCATCTAATCTAAATAGATTAATAGAAAAAATTCAACCGGATGAAATATATAATTTAGGTGCGCAAAGCCATGTTCAAGTTTCCTTCGAGGTACCAGAGTATACTGCTGAAGTTGATGGTGTTGGAACTCTTAGATTACTAGATGCTATAAAAGAGAGTGGGGTTAAATGTAAGTTTTACCAAGCCTCCACATCAGAATTATTTGGAGGCCTTCCCGGAACAGCGCCGCAAAGTGAGAAAACACCTTTTTATCCAAAGAGCCCATATGGTGCTGCCAAGTTATATTCTTATTGGATTACTGTTAATTATAGAGAAGGTTATAATTTATTCGCATGTAACGGAATACTGTTTAACCATGAATCTCCAAGGAGAGGAGAAACTTTCGTTACTAGAAAAATAACAAGAGCAATTGCATCTATTATAGCAGGTAAGCAGCAAAAATTGTCTTTGGGCAATATGGATGCTAAAAGAGATTGGGGTTTTGCAGGAGATTATGTGGAAGCAATGTGGCTTATACTTCAGCAGGACAAACCTCAGGATTATGTGATTGCTACAAATGAGACGCATACTGTTAGAGAATTTGTTGAAATAGCCTTTAAGGAAGTTGGGATTGAAATTGAGTGGCAAGGTTCTGGAGTAGACGAAAAAGGTATTGATAAGGCTAGCGGAAAGATACTTGTAGATGTAAATCCTAAATATTTCAGACCTGCGGAGGTTGAACTCTTGTGGGGAGATTGTTCAAAGGCTGAGAAAGAACTTAATTGGAAGAGAAAAGTAGACTTTCCGGGATTAGTTAAAATGATGGTTGATTCAGATATGAAGAAAATAGTGGGTATTAGTACAGAAAACTACTTAGATAGAGACAAATCTGAAGCGGCTGTAAGTAGATAAGTACAGGTAAAATGTTCTTAAGGAAGTGCAATTATGAATAGAAATAGCAAGATATATGTGGCAGGTCATAGAGGATTGGTTGGCTCTGCTATAGTTAGAAGATTACAAACTAATGGATTTGAAAATATAATTTTTAGAACTCATAAAGAACTGGACTTAACGGACCAACATGCCGTAAGATATTTTTTTGAAGAAGAGAAGCCGGAATATGTTTTTCTCGCAGCAGCAAAGGTAGGCGGAATAAATGCCAATAATTTATATCCTGCTGACTTTATATATGATAATTTGGCAATAGAATGCAATGTAATTAAGGCAGCGCATGATAACAAGGTTAAAAAACTATAATTTCTTGGAAGCACATGCATATATCCTAAACATTCTCAACAACCAATAAAAGAAGAATATTTGCTTTCAGGATATCTTGAGCCAACTAATGAGGCTTATGCGATTGCAAAGATTGCCGGACTTGAGATGTGTAAATTCTTTAAAAGGCAATTTGACGACAACTTTATAAGTTGTATGCCTACTAATTTATATGGTCCTAACGATAATTTCGATTTGAATAATTCTCATGTACTACCTGCTATGATAAGAAAGTTTCATGAGGCAAAGATTAATAAGAATGCACAAGTTGAAATTTGGGGAACAGGAAAACCTCTAAGGGAGTTTCTTTATGTAGATGATATGGCAGATGCATGTATCTTCTTAATGGAAAATTATGATGGTGAAGAACATGTTAATATAGGAACAGGTGAAGAAATATCGATTAAAGAATTAGCAGAACTGGTAAGAATGGTAGTAGGTTACGAAGGTAAAATAGTTTTTAATTTTGATATGCCAGATGGTACGCCAAGAAAACTGACAGATGTGAATAAACTCCATGAACTAGGATGGGAACATAAGATAAGCCTTAGTAAAGGAATAAAGTTTGCTTACAAATGGTTTGTAGATAATTATTTAAAAAGTTAAGTAAATGAGGGGATTTAATGACATCCAAAAAGTTATATATTATTAACCAACATTATTATCCTGAGATGGCATCCACCGGTCAGGTATTTCAAGAAATAGCAGAACATTTTCAAAAAAGTGGATATAGTGTGACTGTAGTGGCAGGAATACCATTCTATCACGATAACCATGATGATGCAGATTATCACATTAATGAACTAAATAATGTACGTATAATTCGATTATGGAATACAAAATTTAGTAAAAGTTCGTACCTAGGGAAAATATTAAACTTACTAACCTTTCAAATTAGTCTGATATTCTATATGATTTGTTCTATAGGAAAAGATTCAATTGTTATGGTTGGAACAAACCCACCAATGGCAATTATATGCGCAGCCATTGGAAAAATTCTTAGAGGATATAAGCTAATAGCTGTTATCCAAGACTTATATCCAGATATTTTAATAAGCAGTAATATGTCAGATGGACAATCAATTACTTATAAATTATTGAAATGGTTTATGAAGTTTTCATTTAAAAAGTGTGACAGAATGGTTACTATTAGCGAAGACATGCGGGAGTATATTGAGAGAACTTATAATTTGAAAGAAATTAATGTTATAAATAATATGGTTATTGGGGACGCTTTTCCAATAGATAATTTAGCACTAAAAGAAAGAGAAGGCTTGAAAGACAAGTTTTTAGTGATGTATTCTGGTAATTTTGGAATAGCTCATGAATATAAAACACTTTTGGGAGCAGTTAAATTATTAAAGGATGAGAATGAGATATTGTTCTATATTGTTGGTGGGGGAATAAATTATAAACTTTTAAAGGAAGAATGTGAAAGAGAAAAACTAATCAATATAGTATTTAAGCCATATGTTGATAAAGAAAAACTTAATGAAAGCTTGAATATTGCAGATGTGCAAATAGTGATATTTAATAATAGTTTTAAGAATGTTTTGATGCCAAGTAAATACTATGGTATACTTGCGACAGGTAAACCAGTAATTGCTATTGCAGACGGTGCTAATGATATTTCAAGAGACGTAGATATGTATAATATTGGATACAACGTTTTAAAGGAAGATCCACGACAGCTTGCTGAGACTATTTTGGAACTTAAGAATAATAAAGAAAAATTAGATGAGTTTAGTAAAAATGTATTACAACTCTATAGAAATAAATATAGCAAGAAAATAGTATTTAATAAATATTCAAATATAGTACAGAGGTTATAAAAAAATGTCATGATAACGAATATCGAATAATTAACGGATCAGAAGAAAGTATAGTAATGAATTTTATAGGATATGCCCTATGGAGTGTAAAATAATGTAATGTTTTATTTGTTTTTATGCAAATGTTATTAATTATTAAGACTTAATTATATATTCTTTTATTTTTTTTCAGAAAGGAAAATAACACGATGATTAATGATTTTGCGCCGATAGTCTTATTTGTTTATAACCGGCCAGAGCACACAAAAAGAACAATAGATGCTTTAAAAAATAATTTGTATGCAAGTGAAAGCCACTTATTTATTTATTCGGATGGACCCAAAGATGAGCAATCTGCATTACTGGTAGCAAAGGTAAGAAAAGCAATTAAGTCAGTAAATGGGTTCAAGAATGTTACAATTATTGAGAGAGATAAAAATTATGGATTGGCGAAATCAGTAATTAATGGTGTAAGTGATATCGTTAATAAATTTGGTAAAGTAATTGTTTTAGAGGATGATTTAATATGCGCTCCAGAATTTTTAAAATATATGAACGAAGCACTGATAAATTATGAGAATTGCGAAAATGTATTTTCTGTAACTGGTTTTTCATTCGGCGACTTTAAGAATAATGAAATGTATAGCAGTTTTTCTTTAAAATTAACCTGTTCATGGTCATGGGGGACATGGAAGGATAAATGGGATAAATTTGATATGGAACTTAATGGATGGGAACAATTGGATAAGAATAAAAAAATGAAATATAAGTTTAATTTTGATAATTCATATAATTATTATGATTTAATTATAAAACAGATTAATAATAAAATAAATTCATGGGCTATTAGATGGTATTGGTCTGTTTTTAAATGCGACGGATTAACAGTATACCCTACTAAAAGCCTAATAATTAATAATGGATTTGATGGAAGTGGTACTCATTGTGGTTTGTCAGATAATTATCTAGATATAGAAAATAACTTTGGAGAATTCAATTTTTGTCCTATTATTCAAGAAGACTTAATTTTAAGAGCTAAAGTGGCATCTATAATTAAGAAAAATCGTTTGAAGAGATATAAAACAGTATTTACTAAAAAAGGTATTGGATTTGTTTTAATAAGGTTTTATAGAAGAACAAAAAAAGTATTTGCGAAATAAAGTTATAGCTTTGCCTTATATTTTGAGTTAATTAGAATTTATTTAGGATAAAGTTGGAGGACATATTAATGGAAAATAAAATTATTTTAATAGTTGGTGCTAATGGTTTTATAGGTAGTCACTTAGTAGAATATTATTCCATGAAAGACTTCGAGGTTCATGGTTTGGTTAGAGTTAAGGACAATAGCAAATCTAATGATATTAAGTATCATATATGTGACCTAGAGAAGGATGACCCTACATTATTATTGAAACAAATAAAACCTCACATAATAATTCACTGTGCTGGAAGTGCAAATGTTGCAAAGTCTATTGATAATCCTATCGATGATTTTAATAAAAATGTATTTATATTATATAAAATTCTTTTTTCAATAAAAAGAATTGATTTAAAACCTAAGTTCATTTTTCTGTCAAGTGCTGCTGTTTATGGTAATAACTATGACCTGCCAATTAATGAGAAAAGCGAGCTTTCACCAATTTCACCATATGGATTAAATAAAAAAACATGTGAGGATATTTGTAAATATTTTATTGATATAGAAGATTTAAATATAATTATTGCAAGAATTTTTTCAGTATACGGAACTGGACTTAGGAAACAAATATTATGGGATTCACACAAAAAATTAAGACAAACTGGTAAATTGGAGTTATTTGGTACCGGAGATGAAACAAGAGATTTTATTTATATTGATGATTTAATAGAAGCAATTAATTTATTAGTGGAACATAATGGTGTTTATGGCATATATAATGTTGCCTCTGGTAAAGAGATATCTATAAAGGAATTAGCAAATGAATTTGTATTACAATATGGTGAAGATACAAGTGTCATATCTTTTAATGGTATTGTTAAAACTGGTGATCCAGTCCGATGGAAAGCTGACATATCAAGATTAAAAGATATTGGTTTTCAGGCTTATACTAGTTTGGCTGAAGGATTAAATAAGTATACAAAGTGGGTGAAACAATTTGAATAAAAATCTCTTATTTGTGACTGATAGTTTTAATAATTGGGTAGGTGGTTTATATTATGTAAAAAATATAATATTCTCTTTAACTCAGAATGAAAATTTTATACATCAAAAGATATATATTTTAGTCAACAAGAAAAATAGAGAGGTTTTTAGTGAATTTTTAAAATATAGTAATTGTTGTATAATTGAAACGGGAAAAAATAAAATAAGCACTTCAATTTCTATCATGTCGTCTAAATTATTATTTAGAACAATTGATCTAGAAGTAATACGGATTTGCAAGAAATATAATATTAATTATATTTTTCCAGTTAATAAATATCCATATATTTTAAATAAGAATAAATGTATATTTTGGATACCTGATCTCCAGCATATCTTTCTACCTGAATTATTTAATAAGCATGAGATAATACATAGGAACATGCTATTTAGGTATATTTCAAAAGCAAAAAATAATTTAGTATTAAGTAGTAAAAGTGCTTTCAATGATTTTAAATCTAGCTTTCCAACACATAGGTGTAAAGTCAGAGTGATTCCATTTGTATCATACATTGAGAATGAAGTTATGACAATAACTGATCAAATAACCGATAATGTTAAACAGAAATACAAACTACCACAGAAATTTATTTTCCTACCAAATCAATTTTGGCAGCATAAGAATCATGAGTTAGCTTTTAAAGCAATAGATTATCTTGTAAATCATTTGCATAATAATGTTTGTTTAGTCTGCACTGGTAATACAAACGATTATAGAAATGTTAATTATTATAATTCGTTAATTTCATATATATCTGATAACAACATAACAGATAATATTAGAATACTTGGATTTATACCAAGAATTGATCAGTTAGCAATAATGAAATTGAGTACCATAGTAATCCAACCATCTCTATTTGAAGGATGGGGAACAGTTGTAGAAGATTGCAAAGTGCTTGATAAATATATAATTATGTCAGATCTTGATGTACATTACGAACAAGCGAGTAGTAAGAGCTATATATTTAAGAGAGATGACCACGTTGACTTGGCGGTTAAAATACAAGAGTTGCTTGCATTAAGCGATAAAGAAAGTCAAATATCCAATGTGGATAAAGGTATCTCCTATATTTATAATCAAGCTAAAGAATATGCATACCAATTTTACAATATATTGGATGAAAAATAAGTGTTAAGTAGGAGGAGCTATGATAATACCAAATTCTATATTTCTCAAGTTTTATTACCCCAAAGTTAGCTTTGGGAGTAATGTACAAATCCTAGGAATAAAAAACACACAAATTGGTAAAGGAACTTGCGTTGGTGACAACAGTTGGTTAAATGTATGTACAAGAGATTCACAAAAACGGATAAAGATAGGACAAAAAGTACTTATAGGACGTGAAGCACTTATAACTACTGCGGATAATTTGGAAATAGGTGATTACTGTGTTTTAGCTCCAAGAGTATATATTTCTGAAACTGATCACGTTTTTTCTGATATTAATATACCAATTCTTCAACAAGGAGTAATAAGAGGAAAAAAAGTAATTATAGAAGAAAATTGTTGGATTGGTATTAATTCGGTTATTATTGGTGAGTTGATAATAGGAAGAGGAAGTGTGATTGCAGCTAATTCAGTCGTTAAGAATGATGTTCCACCATTTTCGATTGTGGCTGGTACTCCTGCTAAGATAGTTAAAATGTATAATCCTAGCTCAAAAAAGTGGGATAGAATATGTGATAATGCTGATATGACTAGAGTGTTATCTGAAAGAAGTAAACATCCACTTATTTCAAGAGATGAATATTTGGTCATATTAAATCAAAATAGTAATATTAAGAGAATACATCCTATATTAGCAGGGAGAGGAATAAGTATTTAGGTAGGTGAAATATCATTGTGAAAAATTTGATAAAAAGATTACTTAGAATTTATTATAGATATAAGAATAGAAAATTAAATAATAATCCAAAAGTTGAATTAGGAAAAAATAATTTATTGTTGAATGGATTTCAAGTGTTCATGAGAAATGCAATAGAAGATAGGAAATACTTAATAATTGGTGAAGACAATAGTATTGCGGGCAGTTTTATTCTAGAAAGAGATAAAGGAGTAATCAAGCTAGGAAATCGAAATTATGTAGGAAAAGGAACCAAATTTATTTCAGGTAATGAGATTGAAATTGGTGATGATGTAATTATCGCTTGGGGAGTTACAATATATGATCATAATTCACATTCTATATATTGGGATGAAAGGAAATTTGATATATCAATGTTTAGAGAGGAATATAAAAAAGGAGATAAATATTTATATTTAAATAAAGATTGGAGTAATGTAAAAAGTAAAAAAATAAAAATTTGTGATAAGGTATGGATAGGCTTTGAATCAACCATTATGAAAGGCGTCACAATAGGTGAGGGAAGTGTAATTGCGGCGAAAAGTGTTGTTGTTGATGATGTTCCACCATATACAGTTGTTGGTGGGAATCCTGCTAGAATTATTAAAAAAATTTAATTCTGGAAGAAAAGATATAAATTATGAGCGACTCATAAAATAATTTACTATAATATTTACATATTGTAGTAGACTTATTCGAATAATTGTAATAAATAGGATTAGACAATTGATGTGGAGGAAAGAGAATGAACATTATAAATATAGTTATTAATAAAATTAGATATATTAATAAAATTAAAAAACTAAAGATGAAGAGAGTGTTTGTTGAATATCCTAGTTCTCTACTTCGCATTGACAATATATTATTTGGTGAGAATATATATATTGGGCCAAAGTGTTATATTTTTGCTAAAGGAGGACTGAATATTGGTTCCAATGTAAGGATAGGACCATGTGTGAAAATTTGGACTGAGAATCATAATTATAGATCGCAGGAGTTATTACCTTACGATTATGATGATATTTCAATGCCGGTTAGTATTGGTGATAATGTTTGGATAGGTCTTGGAGCTATGATTTGCCCAGGTACTACTATTGGTGAAGGCGCAATAATAGGAATGGGAGCAGTTGTTAGAGGAAATATTCCACCATGTTCAATTGTTGTAGGCAATCCTGGTACTATAGTAGGTGAAAGAGATGGAAATATTTATACAAGATTAGTTGACGAAAAGAAGTTTCACAAATTGTAATAAATTTTGTAAAGAGGTACACTTATGAAGATTTTATTTTTAGATTTTTGTAGTTTTCGGGGTCATAAAAACTTAAATAGAAAGCTTTTAAAGATATTAGATAAAATTTATGATATAACTGTAATATGTCAAAAAAATTACTATTCTGAAGAGGATAAAAAAAAGCTAGGTAAGGTTATATTCAAAGATATACCATTAAATAGAAAAACATTGTTTAGCATGAATCCATTTTTTGTGAGATTAAATATTTTTATAAACATGATAATAAATTTATTTGTTATGCGAAAAGTTGAATATAACAAAATTATAATTGCTGGATACGAAAATATAACTTTTAGTATGCTTGGATTTCTTTTCTATTCTAAAAAAGAAACATATATTATTCACCATCAAAATGTTGACGAATTAGAAAGTTCATTCAAGAGTTTTCTATTTAAAAAAACTATGAACAAGGTAAAGCATATTGTTCTTGATGAATTTATTTCTAAATATTTAATTAATGAAATAGGGGTAGAAGCAGATAAAGTTTTTTTTATATCACATCCATTAACTAATGAGAGCGCAAACAAGCACAGTAATAACACTAATATTGATAATAAAAAAGTATTGGTAGGTATTAGTAATAGCAATGATGAAGAAATAATAAAAAACATTATGTATGATATTACTAATAAAAAAATAACTATAAACCCAGATACTGAGATAATATTAAAGTCTAAAAGCTTAAAATATACTCATGAGAATCTAATTATTATAAATACGTATCTAGAAAAGGACAAATATGACTTTTATATAAATAACGCTTATGCAATTTTGATACTTTTTCCATCGACTTTTAAATACAGGATGAGTGGAACTCTGATTGATGCTATATTGAACAAAAAAGTTGTTATCGGAACTAATATCCCATGTATTAATGCATTTAATGAAAGATATCCCTCAGTTTGCAAGATTGCAAATAATCTAGATGAAATACTCAATATAGTTAATAGTGAATTATACACAGGAGATACTATAAAGGATTTTGATACATTTAAACATAATCATTCTAATGAAAATATTTTGTGTCAATTAAGGAAAATTATAGGTGATTGAGAATGCATATAAATAAATTAAATTCAATAGAAAAAAGTAGAAGTAACTTTACATTAATATATGTACTAGTTATTGCTTTACTAAACATCATTTTTTACAAAAATTTTTTTGTTTCTCTATTTATTGTAATTATTGAATTAACAATTTTGTTAAAACATTTACTTAAAAGGGATATATATAAATACTTTATTAATTATTTGATTTTTACATCACTAAGCCTAGAGCAAGAATTTCTTGTAGGAACAGACCAATTTTATGGATTTAAAAATTTTAGAATTGGAGGAATAAACCTTGCAATTCTTGCACTTTTACCACCAGTATGTATTATCCTTATTAAGGGAATTGATTTTAGTCAGTTAAAAAAAAAATATATGTTCTATAAGACCTTTGTTATCTTTAGTATATTGACGATTAATGGTATATTCTGGGGAATGCTGACTTTAGCAGTAAATGACAATGGAATACAGAGTTTTCCTAATGTTATATCACTATTTGTAAATAGGTCATACTTTTTTGTGATAGTAATGGGAGTTTTACTGATACTCGCATATCTTTATATTAATGATGAATCAAGATTTAAACTTATAGGAGATGTTCTTTTATATATTCTTATTTCCACAGCAATTACTATGGTTTTTTCTCTTATATTTAGTTATAAAGGCACTTATTCAAATATAGAGACACTATTAGTACCACTGGCGAGTTGGATGGTGCCTTTTTTATTAATAGTACCTTTTTATACAAATAAAAAATATAAATTTACTATTTTACTGCTTGGAGTAATTGGTACATTACTAACTATAATATATAATGCAACTGGAAAAGGACTCATACTAGTAATGATTATACCTTTTATATTCTTTTTCTTATCAATTAGTAAAAAGAAATACCCTATTGCTTTTATAATGATTATTATTGCCTTTTTAGGCATATTAATAATACCAAATATGTTGCAGGATTTAGCTATTAATAGTCAGCTTACACAAAATAAGTCAAATGAAGTAATGGGGTTGCTAAAATTTTGGGAGCCAAACTGGTTAAAGAACATGCCAACATCCCCACGATATAGAGTTGTAGAATTCATAGATATATGCATTGAATACATAAAAAAACCATATTACTTATTTTTTGGCAAAGGATATATTGGAACATTCAAGGATCATATTTTAGGTTTTAATATGGGATATCAATCCGCTTTTTCTTATCAAGAATATGTTCGTAATATTTTTTATGCGCCTCATGATGCAATTAATAATATTCTTTTGACAAATGGATTATTAGGGATGATGTCTTTCTTATATTTCATTAAACTTGTAATTAATAATGGAAAAAAATCGTTTTGGCTAATATTTGGCATCTATTGGGTTCTGATAATGTATGGATTTTCAATCACGTTATCAGTATTTGGAATAACTGGTCTTATGTTTGGGCTTAGCGAAATTTATGATAAAGATGAACAAATGAAATAAGGAGGATTTAATTGGAGAGAATAAGAAACTTTCAATTCGGAAAAGTTATTAAAAATTTTAGTAAACGCAGACTATCAGATGAAATTGTATATGTAATTTCAGATATCTTAAATAAAGGTATAGCATTCATTTGTCTTCCTTTGTACACAAGTAAAATGACTGTAAGTGATTTTGGTCTATTTTCAGTTTATCAGGTTTATGCATCTATTTTTACAATTTTCATGGGGATTAGTTTATCTAGAGCAGTAGTATTATATTATATATCAAACAAAGATAACAATAAAAAACTTACAACTGTAATTTGGATTACTATTATATCATCACTTATTTTTACATTAATAATATATTTTCTACAGTTTTTAAATATGATAGATATAAATAGCGTAATTTTATTAGTATTGTTGATATCAACCTTATTCGGATCATTTTATTCTGTTGGATTAGAAGTGATACGAGCAAATAAAAAGGCAATTAGGTATTGTACTATTAATATAGTCAATGTAATTCTAACAAATCTCATTAGTTTAATATTAATATTTACGTCAACTGCCGATAGTGTTTTTTTAAGGCTAATTTCAATACTACTTGTAAATGTTACATTTGGTTTATTATTTTTGATTTCTATAATTAAAGAAAATGGATTTGGTTATGATGTAAATACTGGAATATATTTCTTGAAATATTCTTTGCCATTAATCCCATTTTCATTAGCTAGTTTAATGCTATCATATTTTGATAGATTATTTCTAGAACATTATAGGAATGCATTAGAAGTTGGATTATATAGCTTTGCATACAATATAGGCATGTTCTTATTTGCTATTGTAGTTGCATTAAATAGAGCAATACAACCACATTTTTTTGACAATTATAATGATCAGCTAAAGATAAAACACTATATGAAGAAGAACTTCTATATTTTTTCTTTCATGTATTTCGCTTTTATATTGCTAGTAAAACCAGCTGTGATTATTCTTGGAAATATTGACTATATGAATTCAATATTTATTTTGCCATTAATAGCATTAGGACTAGCATTTTATTATTTATATTCAATTTATGAAAATGTACTTCTTTACAATAAAAATAGCAAAGCCGTAGCAATAATAAGTTTGATTTCATTAGTTATTACCATTTTATCAAATTACTTATTAATACCAACATATGGCTATTTTGGAGCAGCAATTTCAACAATAGTAAGTTATTTTTCTCTTTTTGCTATAATATTTTTTTATGTCAAAGCAAAATATGATTATAAAGTTTTTTCTAATAAATTCTTACTATTTGTGATTTTTATATATACTATATGTCCAATAATTGAAATTGTATTTTTTAATTTTAAATTTTAATTTTTTATAGTAAGCGAATTTGTATTTTAAGAACTAATGGATAAAATTATTCAGGAAACGCTTATAGCACTAAAAAGAATTAATAATTAAATTAGCCGCCATTTTGGCGGCTAATTTAATGTATATGAGACTGTAAATCTTTGAACAATTTAGTTAGTGAATACTTAATTAAAGATCCTTTTATTTTAAGATTTTTAATTAGAGCATAACTTAACATAAAACAGTTGATTTATTCAATGATTTCCAAAGAATCAATTGATTGATAATAGTTGCCAGCTTTAGGATCTTTTGAATTAGTAACGGTTATTGTAACGGTATGAGTACCTAAATTTAAACCACTGCACTGAAACAGTACCTTCTTAAATGTAGATGAGGATGAATATCCATTTACAGTAGAGTCAA
>JAEZDX010000015.1 GCA_023417975.1 Bacillota bacterium | reverse complement strand
AATGCTAAATTGACTAAGTATTGTACTTAGTCCGAAGATAAATAAAATAACAGCACCAAATATTTTTAACCCCAGCCTTACGTTCCCCTTATCAATCACCGCTGCCAGGCCCGAAATAGCTAAAAGTATGAACACTCCATCTATTAGCGTTACTCCCAGCACTCCGCCTTCCGCCCCAGTAAAACCACTTGAAGCTGCCATTTGAAAGATAAAAATACAAACCGGTCCCACTGCAAGCTGCAGCAGCATACCGAATTTAAAGCCTTTTAAAACCACACCTACCGCCCCCTTTAATCTATTAATGTAATTGTATAAAATCTGCAGCTAAATGTATATAATCAAATAAAAAAAGAAGGTCCTCTAAACCTTCTTCAAAGTCTTTATTGTTCTATTAGCACGGCTCTTGCAGGTGCGCCTTCCGTACCTTTTATTTTAAGCGGCAAAGCCACAAGAGTGTACTCTCCCGGTTGGATTTGCTTTAAAGAAAGCCCCTCCAAAACCGTTATGCCGCTGCCCAAAAGTGCTTTGTGGGTTTCGTGGTTCGGCTGGCTTCTCTCCACCCCTAGAGCGTCCAGTCCCACACCTTTTATCTTTTTATCTCTCAAATATTCCGCTGCAGACTTTTCTATGAACACAAAGTCAAAATCAAACACTTCCATTTGAAAAGAGTTTCTAGTTTTAAAAATTACAAACTGTCCCTCTTTTATGTCCAGCCCTTCAATATCTGCTTTAGTTATTTGCTTTTCCAAGGAAGTCAGATCAAAAACCGTACAGGGGGTAATGCACTTATGAAGCTCTATATTTTCTATAGTATCCCCGCCCTCTACCATATGCAGCGGTGCATCAAAATGCGTTCCCGTGTGTATGTCCATGCTAATTCTGCTTTCGTAGTGGCTTGAGCTCTTATAATCTGCAGTAACCTCTAGCTTAGGCTTCTTACCCTCATTGTTTTTATATACCATCATATCCTCATGGATCAGCATGCTTATATCATAAATCTTCATATTTTATCCTCCAAAAATCTCCCCTCAGGCTGCCCCAAGCTTTCAGGAGCCTGAAGTTTTACAATCACACATTCCACCACTGTCTGCCTTCCCTTTCAAGAAGACCGTGAGCCTCCTCAGGTCCCCAGCTTCCGGAAGCATAGTTTGGGAAGTCAGGCTTTTCCTGTCTCCATATGCGAAGTATTTCGTCCACATACTTCCAGGAAAACTCCACCTCGTCCCATCTTGTAAATAAGGTGGCATCGCCCTTCATAATGTCAGAAATAAGTCTTTCGTAAGCTTCCGGGGAATTGTTCTCCTTCATGCAGTTCTGGCTAAAGTCCATCTGCACGGGAATTATTTCGTTACCCGTTCCCGGCTTCTTAGTATTAAATTGGAACATTACACCTTCCTTTGGCTGCACCTTTATAACGAGAAGATTTGGCTGAAGCTCCTCATCCTTAGTGTAAAGAATCTTTGGCAGCGACTTAAATTGAATTACTATTTCCGTAGTTTTATTACCCATCCTCTTTCCGCTTCTTATATAGAAGGGAACTCCTGCCCACCTGTAATTTTCAATATACAGCTTCATAGCCACAAAGGTTTCGATATCGGAATCCGAAGAAACCCTTTCTTCCTCTCTGTAGCCATTGACGCTGTGAATACCCATTTGCCCTTTTCCGTACTGTCCTCTCACCATATTGTCTTTCACAAACTCAACACTCACCGGCTGCAGTGACCTTAAAACCTTCACCTTTTCGTCTCTTATGCTTTCCGTATCAAGGTTCACAGGCGGCTCCATAGCAGTTAACGTAAGCAGCTGAAACATGTGGTTTTGAATCATATCCTTCAGCGCCCCTGAGGTTTCATAGTACCCACCTCTATTTTCCACCCCCACGGTTTCCGTAGAGGATATTTGAACGTTATCTATATATTTATTATTCCAAAGATGTTCAAACACAGAATTGGCAAACCGCATCACCATAATATTCTGTATCATCTCTTTGCCAAGGTAGTGGTCGATTCTGTACGTATTCTCTTCCTTGAACACCCGCGTGATCCTATCGTTAAGATACCCTGCAGATTCCAAGTTCTTACCAAAAGGCTTTTCTATGACTATTCTCCTAATACTGCTGTCATCTAACGCCATATGGTGCTTATCCAGCTTATCGACTATAACATCAAAGTATTCCGGCGATACCGCCAAATAGTAGATTCTGTTACCTAGAGTGCTGTACTTTATATCGAGCTGCTCCAGTTCATCCTTTAGGTGTACATACCCGCTGTCATCGTCAAAATTAAAGCTTATATAATGAATTCTGTCCTTCAGCTTTTCCCAGGTTTCATCTTCCACCTTAAACCTACTGTATTTCTCTATGGACTCCCTTACCTGGCTTCTATATTCCTCATTGCTATATTTCCTTCGTCCTACCGCTGCTATTGCGAAATTATCCGGCAGTACATTTTGCTGAAAAAGGTTATACAATGAGGGCATCAGCTTTCTGTGGGTCAAGTCCCCTGTTCCGCCGAATATAACCATTATGGATGGTAATTGTACTCTGTTCATAACAGCCCTCCTCTCTTTATTCCGATATTATACCGTTATTTTTCACTCTTTGCCACAGCATGGCCTCCGAATTCGTTTCTAAGGGCTGCTACAACTTTTCCGGTAAAGGTATCCTGCTGCTCCGACCTGTACCTCATTAGCAAGGACTCTGTGATTACTACTGCCGGTACCTTTAATTCAAGAGCCTCCTGCACAGTCCACAAGCCTTCACCTGAGGAGTACATTATTCCCTTTAAATCGTCCAGCTTTGCATCTTTACTAAAAGCACTTTGGGCCAATTCCATAAGCCAGCTTCTTACTACAGAACCGTTATTCCAAACGAGAGCTACCTTTTCCAAATCCAGCTCAAACTGACTTTTTTCCAATATTTCAAAGCCTTCACCTATGGCCTGCATCATTCCATACTCAACGCCGTTATGAACCATTTTTACAAAATGTCCCGAACCAACTCTGCCGCAGTGCAAATATCCGTTTTCTACGCTTATATCCTTCAGCAGCGGCCCGATTATGCTTATTACATCCTCGTCGGCACCGGCCATGGTACAAGCCCCATATCTGGCTCCATTTATTCCTCCGCTAGTTCCTACGTCCGCAAAGGCAATTCCTTTTTCCTTTAAATAATTGTATCTTCTTAATGTATCCTTATAGTTTGAATTTCCGCCGTCAACTATTATGTCATCCTTATCAAGCAGCGGCAAAAGCTTCTCTATCATTTCGTCAACTACAGCTCCTGCAGGTATCATGAGCCATATAACTCTTCTCTTAGGAAGCTTATTTACAAGCTCCTCCAAGCTGTAGGCTCCTGTAAGTCCTTCCTGCTCAGCTTCCTTTACCTTTTCCAAGGTTCTATTGTAAACTACCGGCTTATGTCCGTGATCTCTCATGTTAAGTGCCAAATTATATCCCATTCTTCCAAGACCTATTAATCCTATTTCCATACTGATCCTCCTTGTATTCCTTATTAGCGCATAAAGATTATTAATCTTTATGTCTCCTGTATTCCTTATTAGCCCACAAAGATTATCAATCTTTGTGTCTCCTATATTCCTTATTAATCTACTGGTGATTTCTAAAATTATTTTGCCCTTTTTATTTTGTATTACAAATTAAGTTTAAATTTTGCTGCTTTCTACGCGCAAAATTTATTACTTATTTTATCGCTTCGAAAAACGGTTAAAGATCCGTATTTTCTCAACGAAGGTCTAATGTATAAATTTTGCTGCTTATATATTATATTACGTTGTCCATATTTATTATGTCAGATGTTAATATGTATCAACAAATAATAATTCTCCTTTATTATATTTTGCACTTTTTTTCCTCTATAGTCAAGAAGCCGTTAATAGGATAAATTTGCATGAATACCGTGAAAAAAATTGATTATCATAAATTATATAGAACTATCTTAGAATATCTCTAAAAAATAAAATAATATTCTGAATATTGAACTTTGACTTTCTTTGACCTATATAGTATCATAAAGTCAAAGAAAGTCAAACAACAAAAATTAATTTATTAGGAGGTATTAATTATGTTTGAGATGGTTCCTTTCAAAAAAAATAATGATTTGAGGAAAAAAGGAGATGATTTTTTCAACAATTTCTTTGGCAGCTTCTTTGATGACGACTTTTTAATGCCCTCTGCCTTTATGGGAAATTCCTTCAGAGTTGACCTAAAGGAAACCGACGACAGCTATGTGCTTGAAGCCGATTTACCGGGAGTTCCAAAGGATGCAGTAAGCGTTGAATATGAAAATAATTATCTTATAATATCCGCAAAGCGAGAGGACAATGTAGAAGACAAGAGAGACAACTATGTGAGAAGAGAAAGACATTACGGGGAGTTCAGAAGAGCCTTCTATGTTGACAATATAGAGGAGGAAAAGATCAAAGCAAGCTTCAGAGACGGAGTACTTAAGGTTGATCTTCCAAAGTCCTCTAAAGAGATAGAAAGAAAGAAAAGAATAGACATTCAATAAAAAAGAGCAATCTTGTCCAACAGCTTCCGTTTTAAGATGTACTAACAAAAATACAATAACTTTTGAGTGCAAAACCTAAAATTAAAGTGATTTTTGCAACCATTTTGCAATACAAAAGGCATGTTAATAATGTGAAATTAACATGCCTTTTTTACACTAAAAATATTTTCTCAATGTAAGTCTGTCCTTAAAATTCAGATGTTTGTCCATAAAATTGCTAATGATGCCGATAATTTTTCCGTTGATTAAAGCGCAGATTATTGTGCCGCCTTTCACACCCTCAAAATGAAAAAAGCCAAAGAAAAGGAACGATAATATAATTGCAACCATACAACTTACGCAATCATATCCAATCTTAAAATTACTAATATTGTAATGCATCTTGACGGATACCTCTTTAACAAACAACTCGTACACTTCCGGTGATATATATGTATGAAAAATTAATGCAACACCGGTGGCACAAAGGATTAAACCAATAATATAAAATACAATACAACTAATAAAAGCTGAAGAATGGATATTAGCAATCAATGCCATACAACCATCAAGTGTAAAACCATAAATAATTGCTGTAACAAAAGAAAACAAATAAGATACTTTAAATTTTCTTAAAACCAGCGTCATAACAACAAGAAGGCATGCTTGCAATGTATACTCTGCCATTCCGAAGGTCACAAAGCTCCAAATTGTTGATGCTTTCATATAAATCAGATATGCCGGAGCAACCACCATTGAAATTCCTAAGTCTGCTTTTTCCATAAAAGCAGTTCCTAGTGCCAAGGCAGCAATTCCAAAAGGGTATGCCAATTCAGTATAAAATGTAATTTTTTTCATATTTCCTCCAAAAAAATATACCTTGACCTGTTTGATATAGAAACAGGCAAAGGTATTAATTGCTTTATTGTACATTATTTTATATAGAATTACAATATATAAAACATATCACCAATATATTCTATCTTCAAGCGTTAACTTGGATTTTTGCAGCACGAAGAGCTCATGTAATAAATTTATTACACATGAGAAAATGTATGCAAATTGGAAAATACTACAGGATTAGTTTATAATAAATATATACAATAGTAGCTTATTATTCTTTAAAATAATTAATTGGGAGGTAACCATGAGTTTTAAATATTTATATGTTGAGTCCAAATCAAAAGGACTGTTCTCTGACGCAAATCATAGAGAATTGATTGATAAGTATGCCACAGAAGGTTGGAGATATGTAGATGCAATTCCTTCTTCGTTCTCCGGAAATAATGGTCAACCAAAAACTTTTGACTTAATATTTGAAAAGAGTGATGATGAATAATTTTCTTATATTCTTCCCTTGTCAAGGGGCTGAATAGTAATTAAATGCGTACTAACTAATGAATTTTAATTTGCGAACAATGTTCGTTGATAATTAAACAATACGTCATTTGTATATTTTTACATATTACAAATTTTAGTAAAGATTTAATGAGATTATCTAAAAACTATGCTAGAATTATCCTTGAATTAAGGCAGAATCAAAAAATATTACAGCACTAATTGCAATTTTTACACCTGGAGGGATGTTTGGTTGAGTACTTTATATAAAACAGTAGATTCAATCTTAAATAAATCTATATTACGGAAATATAAATTTGGCTTTACTGGGGAGGCATATATAGATTCAGGTGAATTTGAAATAGAGTATAACATGTATTTGCCTATATTAAAAAAATATTTCAGCGTCAAAAAACCGTTTTATTGTAACAGAAATAATGCTTATTATTCAGAGGATTTAGATGAAACAATAGATTTATTAAAGGCAATACTTATAGATGCACCTAGTATTCTAAATTCTGAAATGCTATATAATAAGAAACAATTTGTTATTTTTTCGCTTACACAACATATGCTTTCATGTATAGCAAAATTAATTGGTATAGTATTTTCTTATAATACTTTGAAAAATAGTTATTATGAATTACTAAAAGGCTACCTTTCAAGATTTACTGACTATTTAGTACAGATTATTTTTGATGAGGACTTTTATGGCTTTCCTAAATTATATTTTGGCTTTATTGATAATTTATTAATAGATATGAAGAAACTTAATATTGCTAGTGTCCGGGAATATTCAGAAATGGATAACATTCTTGTTATGACTACTGCCTTTTTTGCGTTATATGACTATATAGGAGTAAATGATATAATAATCTCTCCATTGCAAGGAGCTGCTTTGATACCACCTTTTTATATTTCTATGATAAACTATATGAATGCTACAAAAAAAGATTTTAGTAAAATATCCTATGAATATGTTAGATATTCTAGATATGATACTTCTCATTTTTGTCAAGAATCTTTATCTGAGCAAGTTTATTATTTAAGTACTAAGTACCCTGTTGCTTCAAAAATTATATTAATAGACGATAATACAGGTACAGCAATTATTATTAAAACAATAAAGAATGAATTGCTAAGATACTTTACAAATATAACGACATGTGTCTTAGAATATTATTGGGAGGCAAAATTATATAAAGCTGACACCTATCCTGCATTTCAACTAGATGATATTGATTTAATAACCCCTTTATGCTATAGACATTTTAATATACTTGATGAGCAAATAGACTATATAAAAAATCTAAAAGAAATTCATGCTAGATATAGTCAAGGTTCATTTAATAAATTGAGTATGATTTATAATGAGATAGATTATAGTCGATATATATCAAAAAGCAGTATAGATGAATTGTGCAAATCAAGGATTTTAAACATATATGAAAGATTTAGGTATTTAGATGATATAATGACTGATTATCACTGTAGGAATATTTAACATATATTTTGTATATAGAGCTTACCATTTCTTAATTTAGCGAATATACATTACAAACCGAATAATTGTCCAGAATGCTGCATTATTCAAAGTGAATTTTTCAGCATTTTTTAGTTCGGAATTTTCTTTTATTGTACATAAATTATTAAATAAGTGTAAAAACCTATGCTAAAAACTATTGTTAAAGCATAGGTCTTTTGCTGTAAAAGCCATTGCAAAAATATCACCAATATCTTCTCTTTATACCTCTAAAGTAACCCGGCAAGCTTGTCCAACAGCTTCCGTTTTGCACCTCATACCGGAAGCCGTTGATTTGTCTTGCCCTAACTTTTTTACTTATATTTTAAACTTATTTATACTTCCCGCTAATCTGTCCGCCATTGTGTTTAACGTCTGTGCCAGCTTTGACAGATTGTCTATGCTTGACGCCTGCTCCTCTGTGGAGG